>JBCNOR010000043.1:0-15128 GCA_039593785.1 Niabella sp.
ATACTATTCCATAAACAACATCTTTATAACATTTTATTTAGAATATTGCCGAAAAGACTTGTATATTATGAATCCGATTTGGCTACATTCTTATCTTTTATTTCTCCAATATCAATGAGAAGGCCCTCGCTACTATTTGTAATACCTTTTGTCAAGTGTATAGGAAGGAAATAAGATGAAAAACATTCTACCCAAAAAAGCCATCACAAGCGAGGATAGAAGTTCCAACCAATAGAAGAAAGAACTGCTTTAAAGAGAGGCTTACTTAATTCAAGTAAAAGTTATAACACCAATGCTCTCTCGTCTTTTAGTTTTAAGAATATACTTTGGCATACTACTTGGTAAATATCAATAGCTCCCAAAATAAATAACAATGATTTCATTAAATTACAGTTTGCTAAGGATAATAAAAAATTTATGTTGCTAGTCACAATATCCCATCGGCGTACATGTACTTTCATTCCCATATCCACACAATTGAATCGTTTTCCAATTTTTTGGCCACGGGCACGTAACCTCATACATTTGCCATCTCCGGTGAGGGGGGTCTGTATCAGTGTCTGTATCAGTGTCTGTATCTGGAATTGTGTCTGTGTCCGGAATCGTATCCATCAGTATACTTCCATTAAAACTTAATTTGGCTCGATTGTTGTTACCTGAACGTGTTGGGGTAAATGATGAAAGCAACCCAATTGAAAACAGAAAAATGGCAACGCAAACAAGGAAAGCTTGATTTTTTTTCATGAGTTAAATTTTTATTTATAAAATATATACTAATAATACTGTTCCATGAACAACATCTTTATAATATGTTATTTAAATATTGCCGAAAAGACTTGTAAATTATGAGTCTGCTACAGCTACACTCCTATCCTTTATTTCTCCAATATCAACGATAAGGCTATCGGTTAAGGATAATAAAAAACATTATACACTTTAATGCGTGTATAATGTTTTGCTAGTAAAATTTGTGCCGCTAATCACATCTTCCTACTGGGGTACAGCTAAATAGATCACCGCTTCCGCATACAGTTATGTGTTTCCAGCTTTGAGGCCAGGGGCATGTTGCATCATAGTCCTGCCATCTTTGTTGCTGAGGTCCAGTATCAGTATCTGTGTCAGTGTTTGTGTCTGTGTCTGTGTCTGGAATTGTGTCTGTATCCGGAATCGTATCCATTAATAAAGTTCCGTTAAAACTTAATTTGGCTCGGTTGCTGTTACCTGAACGTGTTGTGGTAAATGATGAAAGCAACCCGATTGAAAACAGAAAAATAGCAACGCAAACAAGGAAAGCTTGATTTTTTTTCATGAGTTTTATTTTGATTTATAAATTGGTGATTTCATAATAAAAATACAATCATTTTTTATTAATATTTATCCAATGCTTTAATTAACATTTGTTTAACACTAATTTATTGCAGCATTTCTAGTGTATGTTATCTCATTATCAGCTAAAAATATCAAGATTAATACTTAAAAACACCATGAGAAAATGTAGTGTAGCGTGTAGTTGATAGCGTTTTTTAAAACCGATGAAATTATGGATCGAACAACTTTAGTCCACCATAAATTGCAAAATATATACACCAGAGAAACAAATACTAAGTATTGAATGAGACCTGCCAGCTAAGGAAACTATGTCGAACGTGATCTAACTTCATCGCTACACATACTTTTACAAATAAAAACCACTACAACCCCAACATAAGGCGCTTTTGGCAGTTCAACCTTTCTTATAGTCACTTCCTTCATCACATGTCTCCACTGTCTCTACAGAAGTTCCCTGCCTTAGGTTAATTCCAGCTACTTACACCATTCAGCGAAAGTATTTTACAAAAGAGCTAAAAGAATATTGTTTTATGAAAATTATCGTCAAGAAGCTGGAGGATTTAGGAAAGACTTTGACTGCTTAATAGTTATTAGTTTCAAGCGGCCCTGAGCAAATTGCATTGCAACTCTACTTGCAAATCCCTACATCGTTTGCATCTGCTCAAAACTTCTTTTTCCGCCAACTCCTGCCCAACTACAAGATCAACATCGGCGTCCTATTCGTTAGTCAATAATCTAATTATTGGCTTCGTGTGGTGCTTTCCACTCGAGAGAAAAATCTCTTTCAAATGGTGTTTTCCATTTAACGACTGATAAAATAATAGAAACCATTTTATTCCGAGCAGCATTTGTCGCCGACAGCTTGCTTTTCCCCTCCCGTACTTTTCCTCTCGTAAAATTCTTTTAACTGAGGAACCGATCGAATGGCGTTCCAGGTGGACATACTCAATAAACTTTTCAATTGCATATCACCGACTTTAGATATTCTTTTACGACGATTCATTGAGTTGCCTGATTGATGAGGAAACGGAGCAATTCCTATATAACAACTGAGCTTTCTGCGATCTGTCAAACGCGTAAATTTCCTTGTTGCTACAATGAGCGCGGAGGTTTGTAACCCGATGCCTGGTATAGATGTCAGTAAATGGTATTGCTGTTCCAGCTCTTGATCTTCTAACATGGCTTGCTCTATGCTTTTATCTAAACTGTTTATCGTTTGTCGTAGCGAAGAAAAAAGGTGTTTAAAAGTAGGGTCTGTCTTATGTTCCTGACTAAGCTGTAGGAGTGTTTTAACAAGAAAGCTACGTTTGGATTGCAAGCTCCCGATTTTTTCGATTGTTTTATCCAATGGCTGCCAGAGCCTGGCTCGGTCAGCAAAGCGATTAGCATACCAGGCAATACGCCCGGCATCCATTTGTCTGTCTTCCCCCTGGTTATTCCCATACTCCTTTTGATTACAAGGGGATACTCTACCCAAACATTAATGCTCTTTGATTCTGCAACGTTCAAGAACGGACGATTGTATTTTCCGGTATCCTCCATACAAAACAACACACGCTTCATTTGAATTCTATGTTCTTTAAAAAGTTGCTTTAACCATGCGCGAATGTCTTCGGGCGTGTTGTCTATGCGTTGCTGATTTACAATGCCCCGATCGGGAATTAAAAGTGCAATGTCTAACCATGCCTTTGACACATCAATGCCTGCAAAACATAAAAAATGATTTCACAATACCAATATTTTCTGTTTAAACCTCTATTAATTTCGATAAGTTGCCGAGCATACATTTTTTAACCCCAACAATATCGGAAAGTAAGAGGCCCATATCCCCTTAGTAGGCTTACATGCCTGGTAAATCTGATGGTTCGCCTCTAAACTTTCCTAATAGGTTCTAACTCAAAAGCATCAGAAAGTAAAAGGCCCAGATCCCTCAGTAGGCTTAAATTCCTGGAATAGCAGATGGTTCGCCTCTAAACTCTCTAATAACTTCGGATAGCTATTTAACCTACATTATTGTCGAAAATAAGGGGGGAAGACCTACTCGTTCTATAAATTTCGTGAAACAAATATAATAATGGAAATAGAAATCGTTGATAAATATGAAGAGCAGACGCAGTCGGGAAGAGGAAGTTTGCTAACCCGTTTTTTTCATATGATTAAATACGATCCCCGCGTCGGCATTTCTCATATAGCGTTGTTTACAGCAATGGTTCAAATGAGCCAGGATAATTTTTCAGTATCGTTTTATGGTAGAGAATTAAGGCAATTGGCCAAAATAGGCAGCTCACGTACCTATTTTAAAGTACTAAGAGATCTCTATGAATGCCAGTATATCCAATATATTAGAGCCAGTAACCGTTGGAAAAAAAGTACAGCATTATTTTTAATTTAACCTATAAAAATCTCATTTATGATAAAAAAAGATGAACAAATTGTGATGAAAGCTATTGCTCTTTGCTTTAAGCCCTTCCTGAAACCAGAAGAAGCGCTGATTTATTGTGATTTGGGCAGAACTCAATTTGCAAAGAAATGTGAGGAATATCGTATTTCAAAAATACAAATGGGTATTATAAGCGAGAAGCCCTGGATGGCATGATGGATGGTAGTAGCGCAGCAAAAATAAATATGCGGATAAAAGAAGTATGAAATGAAAGAAGAGAGGCAGTGCAAATGCCTCTCTTTTTTTTGTCAGTTCTTGCTGCTGTAAGTATATATATAAGTCACGGGCTGAGTATCATGAGGCAGCTTACTTCTACTACTTTCTAAAGGTGTAGGAAGCACATTAACAGCTTCTGTTTGAGGTTTAGGCCGGTGGCGCTTGTAGGTTCTTTCAACCTGGCGTGTGGTTGTATGCCCCAATAGAAGAGAAACCGTCGCATTATCTACTCTTTGATCCTGTAATAAGATGGAAAAACTAAGGCGGGCACAAGACCAGGTAATGTGTTTGTCAATTCCGGCAGTACTAACCCACTCCCCTAGTATCTTATTGGCACCGTTTGCTGTTGGCAATTGAAACACCAAATCCGGTGTAGTACCATAAGCATGTAACTTTTCTTTTTGACGATCCAATATCTTTTGGGCTATTGCATGAAGGGTCAATACTACCGGGCGTCCCGTTTTGCTCTGAATAATTCGTGTTACAAGGGTTGAGCCTTTAATGTCAGACCAGCTTATTTTTTTTATATCAACCCATCTAAGGCCGGTATATAAACAGAAAATAAAAGCAAACTTTACCTCTTCATTATTGCACGGCGTATTGACTAACTTAATATATTCATCTGCTTCCAAACTATCTTTTAATTTGGTAGATGGATTAGAAACGGCATGAATTTCCTCAGTAGGATTATCATAAAAATATTTATCCTTAAACGCCGCTTTAATTACCCATTTAAAACGGGAGTAATAGTTCATTGGAGTATCCCCGTTGAATCGGTCCAAAAGATTGTCTGAAACGTTTACATAAGTTCTCGTTGATTTCAGTAGGAGAAACAAACTCCTTATTCATAAACTTCCGAAATTGAGTAAGAGAGCTTTCTAAGTGCCGGTTCCTTTCTCTTTTGTTGAGCTTCACATACTCCCTATAATAATCCAAAAAATTATCTTTGAACTTATGTTTGGGGATATAAACACTGCCTACTGCCTGTGATTCGATAGTCATTTGGCTTTTCTTGGTTTCAAGAATTAAGAGTGCCTCCTTATTATGATTCTTTTCAATCTGGTTCTTTGGTTTTGTATAAGTGAATATACCTGTAGCAGGCCGCTGACCTTTGCCTCGACCACCTAAATCATAATAGTAATAAATTTTATCTCCCTTCCTGTTAGCAATTTTTATAAAATTCATAATGCTAATTTTTATCGTGAATAATTACACCCGCTTCCTATCATTCAAAAGAAATCAAAATGATGAACTTTCAGGTGCTTCATTTTTGTCCATATGAAACAGGTGACCGTTGTCGATAAAAGTTAAAACAACCCTTATCTATGTTGAGTATGCGTTATGGAGGTAAGCCTAAAGCAGATTTAATATGAGATATAAAAATTAGATTTGTGATGCACCAACTACAGGTAATGCAAAAAAAAGTGCTTGTCATACTACTTGTCATTTGATTGTCAAAAACAGCGGTAGAAAGCGTAAAAAAGCGAGAAAAATTTACAAGCGCAAAATAAAAAAGCTTTGTAAATCAAAGACTTACAAAGCTTTTATGTGCCCGAGACGGGATTCGAACCTGCACGCCGCGTTAGCAGCGCTACCACCTCAAGGTAGTGCGTCTACCAATTTCGCCACCCGGGCATCTATCTTTTAGGGTGGCCTAAAACAACAGAAAATTATTATTTCCTGCGTCTACCTCCCGAAACATCGGGATCGCCACCCGGGCATTTATTTAATTCAAAGTTGAAGACTTAAAATTCAACGATGAAATTTGTAAGAACTAAGGGCCGCAAATGTAAAGAAAAAATTGAAAGTTTACGATTCCTTTTCAACTTATCAACCAGTCAACTTATCAACCGGAATCTCCACCCTAATCATCCAGCTTCAATACTGCTAAAAATGCCTCCTGTGGAACCTCTACGTTACCGATCTGGCGCATACGCTTTTTACCTTCTTTCTGCTTTTCCAATAACTTACGCTTACGGCTGATATCACCGCCATAACATTTTGCGGTTACATCCTTACGCATAGCAGAGATATTTTCCCTGGCTACGATCTTGGCGCCAATAGCAGCCTGTATCGCAATCTGGAACTGCTGGCGCGGTAATAATTCCTTTAATTTTTCACAAAGCTTACGACCAAAATCATGCGCACGGCTGCGGTGAATTAAGGCACTTAAAGCATCCACTTTATCACTGTTCAACAGGATATCCATTTTAGCAATATCACTGTCGCGGTAACCTATTGGATGGTAGTCGAATGATGCATATCCCCTGGTTTGAGATTTCAGCTTATCATAGAAGTCAAATACGATCTCCGTTAAAGGCATTTCAAATATCAGCTCCACCCTTGTCGTGGTCAGGTAACTCTGGTTAATTAACAACCCACGTTTACCCAGGCAAAGTGTCATAATATTACCAATGTATTCTGGCTTGGTAATGATCTGCGCCTTAATAAACGGCTCTTCAATACGATCTGTTTTTACCGGATCGGGAAACTCAGACGGGTTATTTACAATTATCTTCTCTCCCTTGGTGGTATAAGCAATAAAGCTCACGTTCGGCACCGTCGTGATCACCGTTTGATTAAACTCCCGCTCCAAACGCTCCTGGATGATCTCCATGTGCAGCATTCCCAAAAATCCGCATCGGAAACCAAAACCCAGGGCCTGCGACGTTTCCAACTCAAAAGTTAAAGATGCATCGTTTAACTGCAGCTTATCCATACAGTCGCGCAGCTCTTCAAACTCGTCCGTATTCACCGGGTAAATACCCGCAAATACCATAGGCTTCACTTCTTCAAAGCCTTTGATCTGTTCGGGGTTGGTATTCGATGCTAAAGTAATAGTATCCCCCACTTTTACCTCTTTCGCATTCTTAATACCTGTAATAATATAGCCAACATCCCCGGCCTTTACCTCTTTCTTCTCGGTCATCTTTAATTTTAAGATGCCGATCTCATCAGCCTCATACTCCTGGCCGGTACTTACAAATTTTACTTTATCACCCTTTTTAATCGTTCCATTCAAAATACGATAGTATACGATGATACCGCGGAAACTATTAAATACACTATCAAAGATCAATGCCTGTAAAGGCGCCGACTCATCTCCTTCAGGAGCCGGAATTCGATCAACAATAGCCTCCAGTACTTCGTCAATTCCCAGGCCCGTACGACCGCTGGCCAGCAAAATATCTTCAGGCTTGCAGCCAATCAGGTCAATGATCTGGTCTTTTACCTCCTCGATCATCGCACCATCCATATCGATTTTATTGATAACCGGAATGATTTCCAGGTCGTTGTCAATTGCCAAATACAGGTTACTAATTGTTTGAGCCTGAATACCCTGTGTGGCATCAACCAAAAGCAAAGCGCCTTCGCAGGCTGCCAGCGCACGGCTTACTTCGTAGCTAAAGTCCACGTGGCCGGGTGTATCGATCAGGTTTAGGGTATAATCTTCACCAGCCTTGGATTTGTAATTAATCTGGATGGCTTTACTTTTAATGGTAATGCCTTTTTCTCGCTCCAGGTCCATATCGTCCAATACCTGGTCCATCATTTCCCGGTCGCTAATGGTATTGGTTTGCTGTAAAAGCCTGTCCGCCAGGGTACTTTTACCATGGTCGATATGTGCAATAATGCAGAAATTCCTAATATGCTTCATATTCTAAAACCTCTTTGGAGGCGTGCAAAGGTACGATAAAATACGATGACAGGGCTGCATATCATTCAGATGCTTTTGACACAGACCTGCCTTGATGGCTATGGCACCGAAATGACGACATTCTCCGAAGGAAACCCTCTGTACGGTTGATTTGCGTTATATAGAGTCGCGTCATTTAAAGGGCGGTTTTTCACTCCATTTAGCAGGATTATTCACAATATAATTGGTAATCCGATCATATGCTGCTTCATTCCGGATGATACGGTCGTAATAATTACGATGCCACACCTTCGTATCGGTCGGGAAGCCGGATTCGTACCGGAACCATTTGGTAACGCCAATTTTAAATCCGCGGATAATGGATCCTATGGATTGGGGAATAATATGTTGATATTTGTTTTCGACGACGGTGGTTGCAATTCAATAATCCCATGCACATGATCCGGCATAATCACATATTCGTGTAATATCGCGATAGGAGAATGAACCGGTATTTCCCGCCAACATTTTGCGACGACCTCACCTGCATCATTTAAAACCATTTTTTTATTGACGACCTATCCAAACAAATGCTCCCTGGCATACGTGCAGATGGTTATAAAATACAAACCCGCCTGCGCATAATTGTATCCTTTCAGGCGAATAGATTGACGATTGTGTTTCATACGGTTTGCGTGTTGACATAAATATACAAAAAATCCCGCAACCCATGTTTCGGGAAGGCAAGGAAGCCACATTGGGATAGCCCGATCATGATTTATCCCATAGTAACCCATTACCTCATCAACACTCCTGCTGTTAACTTCCCAACATTTCTTTACCTTGCAACCCTTTAAAAAGATCACATGCAGTATTTCGAAGGAAGTTCCATTACCCATATCGCCGTTCATAATGTTGGCAACGAATCGGAAGGAGAATATTTAACCCTGTCTAAAAAAGAGCTGGTGCTCGACCCCGAAGTAAAGGATTTACTGATCAAATATTTTTTAACGCCTTTCAAATCAGAAGAATATTTCCAGTTCTTTAGTGAGGGCCATATCAGCAATAATGATGTATGGAAATCGGTTTGTGCTATATTCGACAACCCCGAACAAACGCTTTTACAATCCAAGCAACTGGCTCAGCATTTATACAACCTGGGCAATCATCCCAATGTTAAAGGCGGTGAACTGTATGTAGTTTATTTCAGAGAAGGTTTGCTGAATGGCGAAACCCTGGATGCCATCGGCATTTTTAAGTCGGAGCAGAAGGAGCCCTTCTTAAAAGTGATCCCGGTTGAAGACGCATTTGAAATGGAAAGCGAACAGGGCATCAACATCAACAAGCTGGACAAAGGCTGCATGATCTATAATACCGACCGGGAAAACGGCTTTATCGTTTCAGTGGTGGATACCAAGAGCAAATCGGCTGAAGCACGCTATTGGACGGATAGTTTCTTACGCATACAGCAAAGGCAGGACCAGTATTTTAATACCGAAAGCACCATGGCACTCTATAAAACTTATGTTGTAGAGCATTTGCCCGAACAATACAACGTAACCAAGGCCGACCAGGCTGATATGCTCAACCGTAGCATGGCTTTTTTTAAAGAGAAGCAACATTTCGACCAGGAGACTTTCAACAACGAAGTGTTACATCACCAGGACTTTATAGAAAGCTTTGACAAATACAAACAACACTATGTAGCAGAAAGAGATATAGAAATAGCCGAAAACTTCTCCATTTCACCTGCCGCAGTAAAAAGCCAAAACCGTTCTTATAAAAGTGTGATCAAGCTCGACAAAAACTTCCATATCTATATTCACGGCAACCGCGAAATGATCGAGCATGGTGAAGATGATAAGGGCCGGTTTTACAAACTATACTTTAATAACGAAGAGTAAGCAGGTACGGTTATGGCAATTGATCCAGGTTCACCTGGGGCTTTACACCTGTAGGCTTCCGCTCGAAAGCTTGATTATAAGGGGTATAATCGTTAAAGAAGCCACAGTTTCTTAAAAAGAATTGTTGCCCCTTAGTCCCGCCACTGTAATCTTTCCGATATCCTACGCGTGCGGTATTATCGGCAGTGAAAGTAGCTTTGGTCAGCTCATGCCACTCACCGTTTGTATCACGCACCCACTGGTTACCAAAATACACTTTGCGTTCTATATCACCCATATCAGGATTAAAGTTCTCTAAAAAAGAGTGAGGGCGCTTTAAATAGGTTGCTAGTTTAGGTCTCCTGAAACTGGCCACCAGTCGCCAGTTATTCTTTTCATGATCAAAAAAATAAGCGGTATAAATAGTATGCGACTCACCATCAGGTACTACATGAAGTAAAAATTTTTGTGTCTCTTCAGCTTTCCAGTTATACTTTAAAAAACTTTGCCCACCGGATCCTTCATTCCCAAACTCTCCTGTATACACATCAGCCCCTTTTTTCAGCATCTTTATTTTCTGGTCTTCCGGAATAGCTTTTGGATCATCCGTATGAAAAGGACTCCACACAGAAAACAATACCCGTCTTTCCGAAGGTCCGTTTACCTGTATACCAAAATAACCTTCACCAAACCCATTCGCCATAAAATAAGAACCCAGCACGTCATTACCTTTTGGAACGGTTACTTCGTTATAAAACCATTCAGCATTAATATCTTTGGGCAGCTGGTAATTCATGTGCACGGAAGGACCTCTTCTGCCCCAATGAAAAAAATTGCCCTCATTGTTTCTTGTATAGCTTGCCTGGTTGGTTATGGCAGTGCCCTCCAGCCTCAGCGCTTTGACTCCAGGATATTCAGCTCCTGTTTTTTTGAGCCCTCTTACCACGATAGCTACATAGCCGCTATCCTTTAACATCCACTCTCCTGCCCGATGTAAAGTATCTCCTTCATGAACAGTTATCTTCTTAATTTCACCTGCAATGGAAACCGACAATTGCGAAGCTGCTGACAGCTTATCTGTTTCCAGTCCAACTTTTAATGATCCGGGCTGAGCTACCCGTATATATGCTGTAAAGCCGGTATTATCTTCCTGCCAGCGGGTAATTCCATTGTTCCTGATCCGCAGGCTATTGGAATTATCTAAAATCCAGGCATTACCACCTACAGGTAACAGCACCGGCTGGCTGCGAACAACAGTTACCAAAAACAATAAACAGCAAAATGACAGTAGCTTACTCATAAAATAATTTGTTGGGGCTTGAACAAATTTATTTGATGCTTCCATACAAAAAGCTGATCAATCGTTTGCATAAATTATACACCCCCAACCCATCACAAGGCGCCGGCAAACGTTCAACTAACAAAAATGCCCCTGCAAACAGGGGCACCATTAGAATATTATTTACCAACAGTCTATTTAATCAACTCCGCCAGTTTAGCCTGCAGCTCCTCTCCTCTTATATTTTTAGCTACGATCTTACCAGACGGATCCAATAAAAGATTTTGGGGAATAGCCTGTATGCCATACTGTTTGGCTACCGCATTGTCCCAGAATTTAAGATCGGAAACATGTGTCCAGGTCAGATGATCTTTGGCAATAGCTGCTAACCATTTTTTTTGCCCGTCTCTTTCCTCATCATCCAGTGAAACACCCAGCACGGTAAAGTTTTTGTCTTTATACTTATCAAATGCTGCCACTACATTAGGATTTTCAGCGCGGCAGGGTCCACACCAGCTGGCCCAAAAATCTACCAGCACATATTTGCCACGAAATGATGCCAGGGAAACCATCTTACCCGATGTGTCGGCTTGAGAAAACTCAGGAGCAATAGCTCCAATGGCAGTTGCTTTGGCAATAGCGATCTTTTTACCAAAGCGCTGACCTGCTGCTGTACTACGGGTAGCTGCCGGCAGCGTGTTGTATAAGGGTTCAATTTTGGCAACATCAATATCATAGCCGGCGTACTGTCCCAACGCGTATAATGCTACAGGAGATGAAGGATTTTTTCTTACATAGGCTCCATACACTTCCTCGTTCATCTGGTTTTGAAGGGCTTCGTACCCCTCTTCCACTTTTCTCATAGCAGCTGTATCATTCGCCTCGCGGTATTTAGGGTAATCTGCCGTCAACTCCCGCATTTGCTTTTGAAAAGGTTTGATATCTGATTTTAGTTTTGAAAACTCTGCATTTGCTTTCGACTCTTTCACAGAGATGTTGGAAAAAGAGTCTACGGAAACCACTGTATTCACACCTTTCTCAACAAATATGGAAGCGGCACTGTTACTGGTTCCTCTTTTAGCAGGACTGATAATAGAAAGATTCACCATCAAAGGCATTTCAGCTTCTGCCGATATGGTATACATAGCGTCTTTAACAGGTACACTATCCCTTACCACATCATCACCATTCCGGTAAGAATAAAACAGGAAGGGCACTTCCTCTTTTATATTTTTTAAAGTTCCTTTAATAGTAGCAGTGGTGGTTTGAGCAAACACTGCAAAAGGCAAGCCCAGGCTTAGACTTAATAAAATTTTCTTCATATAAAAATTAAATATATTCAAAGGTAATAAGATTGGAAATGCTAAACGGGAAAAATATATTTTCGTTGCTCTATTACTCATATTAAATATAGGCAAATGAAAAAACAATTTACTTTATTCCTTCTCCTGATCTTTGTAACCCTATGGAGCCAACCTGTATGGGGGCAAAATGAAAAACGTTATTCCATTGAAATGAGTTTCACCTTTAATGGCAAGACCGTTAAAACGGCGCTGGCTTCAGCCAGCTACAGCATCAACCGCGAGGTTTACGAAGAAGACAGTTCCTATGCTCCTAAAAAATATATTTACTACTCAGCAACACCTGTTAAACTGGAAAAGGATTTATTACTGGCTATTAAAAACAAAAAAGCCAGCTACGATATCCTGATTACCATGACCGATAATTACGGGAAAGAAGCCAAAAAAGAAACCCTACTGAAAAAAGCAATGATATCCAGTGTTTCAGAATCTTATTCGCCGTATAATTACGACTACGCGGTTTCCATCAGCCTGGGCATCAACGCGGAGTCTATTGTTTTGGACGGCGTTGAATTATTACCCTAACTGAATTCAAGATGATAAAAAAAGTCCCGGCCGCTTTCGCTGCCGGGACTTCCTGTTTATTGTCCAATTCTCATTCGAATAATTATTCCATCCGTTCCTCAAGGTGAGCAATTTTACCATCGGCGGTCATGCCCTGTATTACAACCCTGAAAGCATCTGTTACATCGTTATTATAGAACGAGATCACTGCCTGTTTGGTACGTGGATCGATAGTCACATTAGGATTCCAATACAAAGTAGTTCTTACATCGCGATCAGCTCCCGGCGCCGGTTCTGTTGTTAAGTATTTGGGCGAATAAAACTCGCGGATATTGGTATACCCTTCTACCCTGGCACTGGGTATGCCCGCGCCCGGCTCGCGCTTCACATCATTACCCCTTCTTGTGTAAATGGCAATAGCACCATTACCGCCATTAAATCCACCCATAAAAGGCGGGCGGAATGCTTTTATAAACGCCACATCTGTGATATTGATGGAGGACACCATACTTATATCAGAAGGCACTTCATCTACATAAAGTTGCGGACTGCCGCCACGCCAGCTGAGAGAGGCGCCTGTACCCTGCCCGGATATCTGCAGGCCAGCTACTTTACCCTGCAGGTAAGTAAAAATATCTCCCACCATCGCAAACTTGTCATTAATCAGGTCAAAACGAAGCGCATCACCACCGCTGAATAAGCCAGAGGAATACTTCTCATCCATTTGATCGATCAATGGTTTAGCCTTGGCCTGTACTGTCACCGCCTCCAGTTCCTTATACTTGCTTTTACGAACATTATCACTCAATTCCGCAGCAAGCAGCAAGTGTCTCCACAATCCGGTTGTATCGGGAAATAATGAGTTGGTATTGAACTTACCAACAGGCGGCGTTCTTAGCTTGTTAGGCAAAAACTGCGCGGTGGCCCCTTTAAGGTTCTTGTCCTGGAACTGGTAATATACCTGGGCAGTATCGAAGAGGATAACCGACGGATCATTGAACGTACCATTTCTTTGAACGGGCACCAGCAGCATTTTATTCTGTTGGTCTTTTTGTGTCAGGATCATCATTGCTGCAGCTCCATCTCCTATCGAGCCAGGCATGATGCCTGTAATAGTGCCCGATAAAGACATATAGGAGGTATCTCTTGGATAAATAACTTTGGGAATAACGCCGGAAGCGATCTGCTGCCAATTGATCCTCCGCCATCCGTTGGTAAGCATTACCAGGTCCAGTTGCTGCTGCTTTTCTTCAGAAGGATTGTTAAAATAGTAAGCTGCATTGTTTACCTTGCCCTTTAGCTCACTGGTCAGCATTAAAGTCGATAAAATATTATCGCTGGTATCCGCATCAATATTAAGATCCGTCACCGATACCGATAGTGAAGAAGCTACATTTTCAGGAACCGTTATCTTAACCTCGTCCCTTGCCCGGTAACTCAATCCCCAACGCACCACTTCCATTTCCGGTTTAAAAGTATACGGCGCATTATTATCAATATAGGTGATACGTTCAGCAAGTGGTCTCCAGTTTTTGTCCAAAACTGTAATGGTTAATACACCATAAGGCAGATTGGCTGTTGGTACTATTCCCATAATATCTCCCTTTGTGGCTTTAGCTATGGTAAATACAGGATGCTGAAACATGGTACCAATTAAATAAACACTGTCTGAGGCGCTTGCAATATCAGGCGATAGGTTTACCTTGAATTCTCTTTTACCAGGCGCCACTTTTACCTGCAAATGCGCCCCGCTTTTTTTGACCTCCGGGAGCGGTGTAGTATACTCCTTATTTTGCTCGTCCTTCCACCGGGCAGTAAAGGAGGCTCCCGCAGGCGGACTCAGCAAAACAAAGCCCATTCCGTCGTGCTGTACACGCAGACTATCGAGCACTTTTCCGTCACTGCCCGTAACTACCCCTTTAATTTTAACGGGACGGCCCCATTGATCAATTGCTTTAAATGCTATTTTATTAGGAAAGCCGGATAGCAGATCGCCGCTCTCCGGGAAGAAATCCAGCACGGGTTTCACGACCGGCTTCTGTATCGTTTTTAAAGAATCTTTATTGAGAATGTTGATCGTCTTCCTGTATAGAAAGGATGAATCAAAATTAAGCATCCAGCTGGTATAAGCCTTTACTGATAAGGACCGTCCCTTATACTCAGCAGGAATATCAAATTGCCCGTTGGTAAGACCGTCTACAAGAGGGGCTACCGTATGTTGCAGAATCTTTCCTTTTTCATCAATCCAGTCTATATAAAAGTTCTTACTATCATTAGCCGGGCTGATTTCATTTAATACATAAGCCTTAAACCATATCGTTTCACCCGGCGAATAAGATGATTTATCGTAGTGCAGATGGGCCCGTTCGGGACTGAACCTGGTTGCATAATTTTCCAGTTGTGTAACTACATTTTGCGCAGAAAGGTTGTTCCCCCATAACGCAGCTACAAAAAGCAGGGAATACGTGGTCATCAAAAT
>JBCNOR010000430.1:0-4916 GCA_039593785.1 Niabella sp.
ATTCTACCACACCCATTACCCGGTTATTCTCTGCAACCACCAATGGCGTTCCACCGTTACTGGATATCATCTGTACATTTTTTACTGCGTCGCCGGGAAATGAATTGCCAGCTTTCTCCACCAGCTTGCGGATCGCATCAGCAGCACCTTTGCGGATCTGGTTTCCTTCATAGTTAATTCCTGAACTCCTCGTTTCTGCAGTGAACTGTATATACTGTGCATCAGGAACCAGGTACCCTTTCACATCAACACCCGCCAGTTCAATGATCGACTTACCCTCGGGCGTTTCGTCAGCCACAGAGCTCAATACAACTGCTTTTATAAACTGCTCTTTTGTTACACCCTCAACCGGGTGAAAATGTGTAGCTTTTCTGTTACCGATGGTAATGGTACCTGTTTTATCCAGCAGCAGTACATCAATGTCACCCGCAGTCTCTACCGCTTTACCGCTCTTGGTGATCACGTTAGCTCTTAAGGCCCTGTCCATACCAGCAATACCAATGGCCGACAATAAGCCACCAATGGTGGTGGGGATCAAACATACAAAGAGAGAAATAAAAGCTGCTATCGTAATAGGTGTTTGTGCATAATCGCCAAATGGTTTTAAAGTAACGGTTACGATGATAAATACCAGCGTAAAGCCCGCCAGCAAAATGGTCAATGCAATTTCACTAGGCGTCTTCTGCCTGCTGGCGCCCTCAACCAGGGCGATCATTTTGTCGAGGAAGCTTTCGCCCGCCTCGGTAGTTACTTTTACTTTGATCTTATCGGACAATACTTTGGTACCACCGGTAACGCTGCTTTTATCGCCACCCGCTTCTCTTATTACAGGCGCACTTTCGCCCGTAATGGCACTTTCATCAATAGTAGCCAATCCTTCAATAATTTCTCCATCTGAGGGAATAATATCTCCGGCTTCGCAAAGAAAGACATCGCCTTTTTTAAGTTGCGAAGAGGAAATTATTTTAATCTCGTTTACGTACATCTCTCCCACCGGCTGGATCAGGCGTGCAGGTGTTTCTTCACGGGTCTTACGCAAACTATCAGCCTGGGCCTTACCTCTTGCTTCTGCAATCGCTTCAGCAAAATTGGCAAACAGCAATGTAATCAACAGCACTGCAGTCACTACGATATTATAAGTAAGGCTTCCCTGGTCCTGCTCACCGGTTGCGATCCATACACACACACCGGCCATTACCAGGGTACCTACCCATACGGTAAACATCACCGGATTGCGAAACATTTTTGCGGGGCTTAATTTGATAAAGGATTGTTTCAGGGCTTCTTTCACCAGGCTGGCCTGAAACAATTTATTATTGGTTTTCATTTTATTGTCTTAATAGAGTGAAAAATATTCTGCAATAGGTCCTAAAGCCAGTGCAGGAAAAAAAGACAGGGCTGCAACGATGGCGATCACAGCAAATATCATCAGGCCAAAAGTGGGCGTATCTGTCTTTAATGTTCCTGCACTTTCAGGTATATACTTTTTAGCTGCCAGGCTTCCGGCAATGGCTATCGGCCCGATGATTGGCAGGTAACGGGCCATCATCATCACCATACCACAGGCAATATTCCAGAAAGGCGTATTATCGCCCAGGCCCTCAAAGCCACTTCCATTGTTGGCGCTGGATGAGGTGAACTCGTATAGCATTTCACTAAAGCCATGATAGCCGGGGTTGTTTAACCAACCCGCATACGCTTCAGGATTGCCAGCATACAAATGACTGGCAATAGCAGTGCCTGCCAGTATTAACAGTGGGTGAAGCAAGGCTATGATCATGGCTATTTTCATTTCTCTTGCTTCAATTTTCTTACCCATAAACTCGGGTGTTCTGCCCACCATTAACCCGCTTATAAATACGGCCAGTATAATAAAGATGTAAAAGTTCAGCAGCCCTACGCCAACACCTCCGTAAAAACAATTCACCATCATTCCTAATAGCTGGTTCATACCACTTAAAGGCATAAAGCTGTCGTGCATGGAATTGACGCTACCGGTAGATATTACAGTAGTGGCAATGCTCCAGTAAGCCGAGGCCACCGGCCCGAAACGAACTTCCTTGCCTTCCATATTACCCATGGGTTGCGTAATACCCATGCGCGCAATGGCAGGGTTGCCATTCGTTTCATTAATAATAGCAGGAACGACCAATAGCAGGAAACCGATGGTCATCACGCCAAAGATCATCCAGGCAAACCTTCTTCTCTTTAGTATATAACCTAAAGTAAAGATCAACGCAACAGGAATGATCATCTGCGCCACCATCTCTATAATATCAGTGACATAGTTAGGATTCTCCAGCGGGTGTGCAGAATTGGGTCCGAAGAAACCACCTCCGTTGGTACCGAGATGTTTAATAGGTACAAAAGCAGCCACCGGTCCGCGGCTTACCTGCACGGTATCTCCCTGAAGACTGGTAATAGTATCCTTGCCCTCAAAAGTCATAGGTGCACCGTTTAGCAATAGTAAAAATGCCGTGATCAATGCTATAGGGAAGAGAATGCGTGTACAGGTACGCACAAACAAGAAGTAAGCATTGCCCAGTTGGGTAGTGGTACGTTCCTTCATTGCGGTAAATAGCACCACAGCTATTGAGATACCGCTGGCAGCGCTGATAAACTGGAACAACATCAATACCAGCTGTCCCAGGTAGGACATACCTGTTTCGCCTGAATAGTGTTGCAGGTTAGTATTACAAATAAAGCTGGTAACGGTATTAAAAGCAAGGTCGGCTCCCATCGATGGATTGCCATCCGGATTGAGTGGCAACCAGCTCATGTTCATTAAAACAAACATACCCAGTATAAACCATACCAGGTTAATGGTTAACAAAGAAAGCAGGTGCTGCTTCCAGGTCATTTGCCTGGACGGGTCAACGCCTGCCAGCTTATAAAATGCCCGGTCGATGGGATTGAACAGCCGGTCGGGCCATGTAGATTCATTACTGAAAACTTTCCCGATATACCTTCCCAGGGGGATCGCGATCACGATCACCAGGGCATACATCAGGATGATTCCGGAAATTTCTGTATTCATTTTGATTTCTTAATAATTAGTGATGGACTGGCATGAACAGGAAAATCCTGTCAGCTTTTAAAATTTTTCGGGCTTTACCAGCACATAGCAGATGTATATAAACACTGCAATGGCGATCATAAATAAGGTGATCATATCTTTTCTAAGTATTTGATGAAAGCAAAGAACAATGCAAACAAGGCAAGGCCTGCCAGGACTAAAACAGCTGTCATACGGTAAGATTTAGGAGTTGGGTTATTAAGATGTGGAGCAAAAAAGCCCTGAGAGGTTCTCTGACTGAATGTTGATGACTGGAATCCATTTTTGAATATTTATTATGCCAACCTAAAGTCAATTCGTATTCCAATCTCGTAAAAAACGAATTAACACATTGGCTAACAAATCATTAAACCCAAACATCTTATTTCATCTTATTAAAAGACCCTTTCATTTTGAAAGGGTCTTTATCATTTTGATAAGGTTCAGGATTCATATCCATTAGCATGAGATTAGAGTACTTCGGTAGTAAGTAAGGCGCTTTTATCCTGCTCAGCGACAAGATCATTGTAACGGGGATCAAACATCATTGCTGTGCAGAAACAGTTTTTAAACCCCGCATTGTGCAGATCTGCATAGTGTACACAGCTTTTACATTTATTCCAGAACTCCTCCTCCTGCACTATTTCAGAAAAGGTAACGGGCTGTAAACCCAGTTTAGAGTTGATACGCATAGTAGCTAATGTAGTTGTGATGCCAAATATTTTTGCACCGGGAAACCGGGTCCGGGATAGCTCAAATATTTTTTCTTTTAACCGGGTTGCTACACCCAGTCGCCTGAATGGAGGCGCTACAATGAGACCGCAGTGCGATATATAATTACCTTTATCCCATATATCCATGTAAATAAAACCCACCCATTCGTTTGCCGGCGTTACTGCTATAACAGCCTTTCCCTCCAGCATCTTTTCGTGTATATACGCTTCGGTTCTCCTGGCAATACCACTGCCCCTGGCTTTAGCTGATGATGCTATTTCCTCAATGATAGCGGATGCGAAATGCAGGTCGTGTATAGTTGCTGACCTGACGATGACGAGATCGTCCATATTTATCTATTTTATTGAATTGAAAACTTATTTACAAAGCAGTTTTATATACCTGGCGGTAATACGTGGTAAATACCTGGATAGGCATTTTACTCATGATCTGGTTACGTTCGGCCGCAGAACAGGATGCTGTTATTAAGTCCAGCGAGAATACAAAAACGGTCTCCACTGCGTTCTTTACAACAGCATCACCTTTATCGTAAATCCTGCCGATCACACGGAGGCATTTTTCAGCCACTGGCAGGTTATGGGCGTCTACAACAGCTTTGAAATGCCGGCTGAAAATCCTGATCGTTTTGAAAGGATTTTTTGTTTTTATGGCCTCGCATAGTTCGGGAGTTGCCCCGGGCACGATCATCGCTATTTCGTCGGCCGCTTCATATTGATTCATAATTGGATTGATTGGTTGAGTACCAACCGGCCAATTATATGCCGCGCAGGACCATTTGACGTTACTGATTGAGGCTCAATAAAATTGCTATAGGCTTACCAAAAAGTTATTGATCAAAACATGGCGTTTTGAAAGCAGGTGTACTATCGTTTTGATAGGGTTACCTGATCTGGTACTCATCCAGTTTGCGATACAGTGTAGTAAGGGCTATATTTAAAAGCCGGGCAGCTTCTGTTTTATTACCGTTAGCATAGTTCATTACTTTACGGATATGCAATTGCTCAGCAGTTGCCAGATCGAATGCAGACAATGACTTCTTACCATCTATAGCGGCAGCGCCCACTGACGTTTGAAACTCAGCCGGCAGACTATCGGTGTTCAATTCATTACCATCAGTCAGTATTAC
>JBCNOR010000431.1:0-4906 GCA_039593785.1 Niabella sp.
TACGGGTAAGAATATCAAAATAACAGGAAGCTCTGTAGACCCTTCAGGAAAGCAGCTTGTTTTTTCAGTTCAGGAGGACAGCAAACCATGGACCGCGTCAATTTGGTACTACAAGGATGGAATGACAACAGCCGGCAAAAAAGTGGATTCCAATTCCCGGGGAATCCCTTTTGGCCTGCATATTCAGGGGATTTCAACCTTTAGTAGCAATAACAGGTATATTCTATTTTCATTACAAGAGCCGCAACATTATGTAAAGCCGGTTCCGGATGGCGCTAAAGTGGATGTCTGGAGCTACCGTGATACCCTCTTACAGGCTACACAACTTTCACATTTATCTCAATCCCCAGGCACTTATCAGGCTGTTATTGGCACGGACGCTGATCATGTTATCCAACTTTCATCCAAATATATAAAAGTAAGGATCTTATCAGGTGACTTTGCGTTGATACAAAGGGATGTAGCAGGAGATCGTTTTTGGGAAAGAAATTATGATCAGGATAGTATCTGGTTGGTTTCACTTAGGAATGGTTCAAAAAATTATCTTAACACGAGAAGCCTCTTTTTTAGATTTTCTCCTGCCGGAAAATACCTGATATATCTTGATGAACGGGGGACCGGCAATTATTTTAGTTACGAACTGGCTACAGGGCAGTTCATGAATATAACATCTAAAGTCCCGGAGTATTTAGGGGATGAAAATGAATTCTATGAGCCAGGCCGGTCTGCAACAAATTACCGGACAGGTATTGCAGGATGGCTGGAGGATGACAACGGCATGCTGATATATGACAATTATGATATTTGGCAAATAGATATGACTGGAAAGTATGCGCCCGTAAACGTAACAAATGGATATGGGCGTTTGCATAATATCAAACTGAGACTTACAAGGGCCAATAATAAGGAGATGCTCAGCACCAATGATACTTTGCTGATAACAGCCTTTGATACCCACACAAAGTATAACGGTTTCTTTCGAAAAACATTGGGAGAAAAGGGTGATCCGGATCTACTTAGTATGGGGCCATACGTAATTGATCAGGATGGAAATGGATTTCTGGCAATTAACTCGGAGAATTTTAATTCAGGCACGCCGCCCATGAAAGCAAAGGAGGCGGAAGTGTGGATTGTCAAAAAAGAGAGTTTGGATGAAGCTCCCAACTTTTATTTGACCCAAGATTTCAGATCGTACAAACCTCTGACCCATTTACAGCCGCATAAAGGATATAAGTGGATGACCAGTGAACTTGTAACATTTAAACAATTGGATGGAAAGATCAGTCAGGGCATATTATACAAGCCTGAAGACTTCGATTCAACTAAGAAATATCCTGTTTTACTAACCTACTACGAGCAACTCTCGCACCGGTTATTTCAGTTTCCTGTGGCAGATTATACAGAATCAGGCGCTATTAATATTCCCTGGTTCGTAAGCCGTGGCTACCTGGTTTTTACACCTGATATTCATTTTACAGTTGGAAAAGGCCTGATAAGCGCATTTGATTGCATTGTGGGGGCTGCTGAGCATTTATGCAAACTTCCGTATGTAGACAAAAAGAAGATAGGCATTAGTGGCCACAGTATGGCAGGAGGCTTCACTAATTACATATTAACTCATACCAATATTTTCTCTGCTGTGTTTGAGGGTGCTGGCGTCAGTGACTTAATAAGTAGTGTCTTTCAACTTACCGGCGATCCGGAAAACAACGTCAGCCGTTTGATCGATAGGGAAGAAAAAGGTAAGGGATCCATATGGGAAAATACGGATTTATGGTTGGCGCAAAGCGCTATTCTAAATGTCGATAAGGTTACCAGCCCGTTACTTATTTTCCATTCTAAAAATGATTGGGCGGTACCCTGGTTACAGGCAGTTGAAATATTTATAGCCCTACGGAGGTTAGATAAGCCAGTATGGATGCTCCAATATGATGAAGAAGGGCATCTCTTAAATAGTAGAGATAATAGGAAAGATCTAACAATCAGGGTAACACAGTTTTTTGATCATTACCTGAAAGGAGCCCCTCCTCCGAAATGGATGACTCAGGGTATTCCCGCACGGTTAAAAGGGAAGGAATATGGATATGAGCCTGATCCGGAAGGGACCTGCGGGACTAGTTGCAGGGTATGCCGCAGCAAAAACTATAGTAACGAAGCCGGAGCCTTGACTAAATAGTTATGGATAAGAGAATTGCACCAGGTTTTAATTGGTGCAATTTTCCTGAGATATCAATTCAAGATAACTACTCGAAGGTCAATTTACCTAAGTTCGTACAGGTAAGACCGGCACAATTAGTTACAAGAGGGTTAACAAACCGGTAGCAATCAGTATTGCCTGGATTTGCCACCGCAGGAACCGGATTGGTAGCTATGCATGTCATCGTATTTGTACACTGTCCGTTAATTGGCGTTTGACGGCAAACTCTTTGAGTACCCAGGGTTGGCTTAATAGCGAATGCGGTACCTACAATCGCAAACACGGAAGCCGCTGTAAACACTAATCTGAATTTTTTCATTGTATTTGGAATTAAAGGTTAAACAATATGCCTGCTCTCTGGTTTTCGGTTTTCCCATCTTAGAACACATCCAGCGTGACCGGTGAATATCTTTATGGATTGGCGATTTGTAGCAATGTGCTGCCTGTTATGCGTCCACGGTAAGCGGAGGTAAGACGTTTCCGCTGATCAAAGAAAGCTGTAAAAGGGACAGCATATGCCTGATAGATCTTGACCATAACATTTCCTGTATCAATTCCTGTAATAACATTAGGATACTTTTCCAGCTTGAAATAGGCATTGAAACCCTTCATGGCTTTAAAATCAGCACCCGTTATAACGAGCAATTGAACATCCCTATACTTCTCTATATTGTTTACTATTTCCCGCATCTGTGCACGGCAATATGGACAGGTAGGACTATAGTAAAACAGGATCGTTTTTTTTCCGGCTTGCAAACTGGTGGTATTAAAATAAGTTACACTATCTGGAAGTAAAATATTAAAGCCGGAAAGGGGTTTCCTTTCCAAACCGGTTACAAATGGTTCTTGTGTTTGCTCCTGGCATGCAGAGAATACAAGAAAAAAAAGAATTACAACTTGTTTCATATGAAATTCTTCTTTATTGCTAGTATGTAACAGCGAACGACTGGCTCTGGCTGTAGTTTTTCCGGTAGAGAATAATGGCTATTATACCCATTAGAATGTATAGCCCATTAAAAATCAGATGCCCTTTCCAACTAAGCGCCTGCAACAGCCCTCCACAAGAACAGGGTAAATGTTCATAATTCGTCATCATGTAAACTATGTATACGGAAAAAAGGATCATCAATCCTGTTACTATATAAAGACCTTTTATACGGGTTTGGGGAATAAAAATTAAAATGGCAATTATAATCTCTGTAACCGGAAGGATCCATACAATAATATGTGCTATGGGCATCATCAGAGGCATCATAGCCATCTGTTCCCTGGAAAGGTTGTAATCTGCCAGTTTGCTGATGGCGGTATACAACATAAGACTTATATATAAAATAGTAATAAGCTCTATGGCCGTGTTCCGTTTCAGCAGGCGCCGGATAGTGGATTTTACATTATTAGCCATGGGTTTCATGCTTATAAAGTAAATATAAGACACATCAACTGAAACAAAACTGCGGTGAGCATTTCACCGTTACTCATCCCTTAAAAATCACCTCCAGCTCACTCGCCCCCTTGCCAAACGCCAGCGCCCTGCCGGCCTTTGACAGATCACCGCCATCTATCCTGATGTTCCGGCTATTGGGCCCTCTACCTGCAGAAATACGGGAACAGGACCAGGGATACGGTTGTAACCTGTCCAAGCCAGTTGCGCCTTGATAAAGGCTTATTGTTTGAGCTGTTCATAATTTATTATTGCAATTGTGATTATAAACTCCCTTTTACTTCCAGCTCAATTACGGTTGCAATGGGATCAGCGCTTACCCCGGAAATATTAATATCTAACCCATTGTCCGAGGCCGAAGTTTGCAGCTTGTTACCGTTTGCCAGCAGCTTGCAGGCCACCACACTGTTTTTGATCCCGTCAACATGCAGGGTTCCACCAGCGGGTATGTCAAATACGGAAAGATAAAGAAGGGTATTCCCGTTATGTTCCTTTTTGGTGCAACGGCCCCAGGAGAGCGGAGCTAATGGGCTTTTTTGTGTTGCATGAATGGCAGCGCCGTTCTTATCCATCCAGCGGCCCATTCCCTCCAGGATCTCAACGCTTTCCTGAGGGAAAGTTCCATCTGCTTTGGGGCCTACATTCAGCAGGTAGTTCCCGCCTTTTGAGGCAATATCGATCAGGTTCCTTACCAGCGTTTGTACGCTCTTCCATTTATCATCAAAGCTTTTATATCCCCAGGTGCCGTTCATGGTCATGCATACTTCAAAATCTTTTCCGTCCATAGCTTCGGCGGGAATGTGCTGTTCAGGCGTTACAAAATCACCGGGATAGTTGGGGCGTTTCAGGCGGTCGTTGGTAATGATGTCCGGCTGCAGCTTCAGCACGGCCTGCAGCTTCTCCGCAAATTCGTCTGTCATATTCGTAGGCGTATCCCACCAGAACTCTGCTATCTCTCCATAATTGGTTAACAGCTCCTTTACCTGGGGAACCGCTACCTTGTCAATATATTCCGACATGGACCGGCTGGTCTGATAAGGATCCCAGTGGCCGGTATGCTCTTTCGTGTAGACGTCTATTTTAGAGGAATCGGGATTGTCCCAACCTTCTGAAGCTGCTTTCCTGGCTGCTGCGCCACCGGGATTGTTCCAGTCCTGCGCCTGTGAGTAATAGAAGCCCAGCTTAATGCCATACTTGCGGCAGGCGGCTGCCAGCGGTGTTAACACATCCTTGCCGTATGGGGTAGCATCCACCATATTCCATTTGCT
>JBCNOR010000432.1:0-4894 GCA_039593785.1 Niabella sp.
GGCTAACAGATGCTAAGCTGTATAAAATGAGCAATGAGGAAATCCTGTCCCTGTTGACCCAGATAAAGGGAGTAGGGCAGTGGACGGTTGAAATGCTGCTAATGTTTACCCTTGCAAGGCCTGATGTATTTTCTACCGGCGACCTCGGCCTGCAGAAAGCTATGATCAAACTCTACAATTTGGAATACACCAATCCAAAAGAGCTTTTTGAAAAAATGAATAGCATCGCCAGTAATTGGGCGCCTTACCGAACCTATGCCTGCCGCTATTTATGGCGTGCCTTAGATGCGCCACTGATCCCCCTGTAAAGTATGGTTAATTGGCAGGTGTAAAAGATAGTGCTATGGCTGCAGTTTTAACGGATTCAGGAAGCTGCACAATAACCTTATTATTTTCGGTCTTCCATTTCAATTTTTGTTTTGTCTGCAATAAAGTGATCGCACTGCCTTTGGCGGGGAGATTGCCGCCCCATTCAACAACAGGCGGAAGAGTAGTTCTATCCGGTACCGGTATCAGCGCATACATTTTTTTACTGGCTTTAGCGCGCGTAAAAAATACGTTGCCATCTTTGTAAATATCAGTGGCTCTTGTATTATAGATCGCTTCGCCATTGGCATTCATCCAGCTACCTATTTCTGCCAGCCGGTCAATGATGGGTTGTTGCAAGGTGCCGTCAGCGCCGGGCCCTACACCCAATAATAAGCTTCCTCCCTTGGCAACGATTTCGATCAGGCTGGCAATTACTTTGGGCGCCGATTTAAAGCTCTCGTTGGGTACATAACCCCAGGCTCCGCCTAATGTCATGCAGCTTTCCCAGGGATTATCGATCTTATGATCGGGTATACGCTGCTCTGGTGTCTGGTAATTTTCATAAGGGCCATGGACCGTTCGGTCTACTACCAGCAAGCCCGGTTGTTTTTGACGCGCCATAGCCGCTATTTTCGGGATATCCACATCCTGGCTCCACTCGGGTATGGGAGCGCCCCAGCTTAATACTTCTGCATTTACCGTTTCTTTCGGGCGTACCCAGCCGCCATCCAGCCAAAGGATATCCATGCTGCCATAATCGGTCATCAGCTCGCTGATCTGGTTATAGGTGTATTGTTTAAACTTGTCCCATCGCCAGGGAAATTTCCGGATGTCATAATTGTTATTACGGTTGGCCGTTTCGTATACCGGCCACCAGTAATTTTCGCTATGCCAGTCGGGCTTTGAAAAATAAGCGCCGATCATCATGCCTTCTTTCCTGAAAGCATCAAAAACATATTTGGCTACATTGGCCTTAGGATGGTTTTTAAAAGGTCCGTTGGTAATCTTGAAATCAGTTTCTTTGGTGTCGAACATACAAAATCCATCGTGATGCTTGGTAGTAAATACCAGGTATTTCATACCAGCCGTTTTAGCCGCTTTAGCCCATTGCTCCGGATTAAAATTTACGGGGTTGAAATCCTTTTGCAAGCCCCAATACCATTTTTTATAGTCGCCATAATAAGAGTTGCTGTCGCGGGTAATCCAGTCTTCCGAACATAAAGACCATGATTCAATAATGCCCGGCACCGCATACAGGCCCCAATGAATGATCATACCAAATTTCTGGTCCTGCCACTGATCCAACTTTTGTTTAACCTGCGGATCGGTTGGCCATTCGTATTGGGTAGAGGAAGGGTGGACGCCTTGTTGCTGGGCAAGGCAATGTATAGTACTAATAAATAATAAAAGAAAAATTAATGGCTTCATTGTTTAAATTTATAGTTCTATATCTTCATCACCTTCTTTGTAGGGTGAATATATTAACAGTAAGGTGAACATTTCATCGGTTGATATCATATTACCAGAAGAAAAGACATACACGGGGGGAGAGTGGGGGTTGTTGGGATTGCTTGTTGTATTATCATAAGTTCCGCTAATGCTTAATAAAGAACCTGCTGGTATTTTTACCAGTTTTTTCATTCTGTACATTTCCTGCCATTTAAAGTCCCATTTAGGAATGCGAACAAGATTTATGGTATCATTAGTCGGGGTGATTGCATAGGCGGAAAATTCTTTGCCCAAATAATGCATGTGAGGCCATACATACATCAAAGATTGATCTTCCGGAGTTCTTATTTTAAGCGAGAAAGTTGAAATCTTGTTAGGGGAAATAATAAAGTTTGGGAAAATCGCTTCTTCTCCAATTCCCCCGGATCCGAGGCTGATTACGCGTATCTCCCGCTCTATTTTGGCTTTTTTGAAGTGTAGTTTAACACCTATTATTGAGTTTTGGTCAATGGGAGTTCCTGAGTAGTGGACGGTAAAAAGGACAACGCCCCTTTTAGGCAGTTTCCATCCAAAATTTTGAGGATAATATTCTGTAGAGGTGCCAGGTATCCAACCGGTGTAATACACCGGATTTTTTTTAAAAGATTCATATTCGGAGGTATTGGCGATACCAGTGTTTTGTGTATCGTCAATAAATGCCGGGCCTTGGTTCAAATTGACAGATTTATCGGGGACAGAGCAGAACATATAATTTGCATGGTGCACAATTCTTCTGTTATTGCTGAAAAACTCAATAGCTTCAATGTTCTTCTCTTCGGATAATTCAAACGGTACTTTAAACAGTACAAACTTTTCTTTATTATCCCCTTTTACAAGAAAAGGTTTCTGGATTTCAAGTGACAGATCGGCCGGTCTGTTATTTTGTTTGTTCATTTGATTGGGCTTGCCTTTTATAGGAGTGCCTTCAGGAGCGCCCAGGTTTATCCAGTCTATTATCTTTTGTTTTTCATTTTTCGATAGTGAGCGGTCATTGCTAAATTCCCTGTAATGAGGATCTGCGAGCCAAGGTGGCATAATATTGTTAGTAACTACTTCCTTAATTGTTTGAAGCTTTTTACTGATGTCTGTAAAAGTTTCAAGCGGAAATGGTGTTTCATTACTTTGTGTATTGTGACAAGAGGCGCATTTGTTTATAAATATCGTTCTGACATCGCTATAAGTTTGTGAATAGCCGGTAGTTATACCAACTATGGTAGTTGCCAAGGATAAAAATACTTTTTTCAAATTCATTTTTCTATGAAGCATCCAACAGGTTTAACAAATGGGATATTTACCGTTTCTTTTTTAAGAGTTTGACTTATTGCGTCAATAAGATAGTGCTTGGTAACTACTTTTCTGCTGCTGCCAAGACTAATTACACCGTCATCGACGGCGCCGTGGTACAAAATCTTACCATTTTGGGATACAAGGAAAACTTCGGGGGTTGTAGTTGCACCCAAAAAACGGGTTAATTTCAGTTGTTTGTCCCAGACAAGCTCATATGGTACTGGGTATGTTTTTTGAAATTTTTTGTATTTTTCTTTTTCGTCTTCTTGCCCCGGAAAAACGCCAATAAAATCAATATACGACTGATATTCGTTAAAGATATTTTGTAACGTCAAGGTGTATTTCTGACTTAGGGGGCAGTCGGTAGAAAAAAAGATAAAAACCGTATTCGATTTTTTTAAGGCTTGAGAAAGAGATTTTCTTTCATTCAGTGTTTGTAAATGAAAGGAATCTACAGCATGTCTCCAGTTTTGAGCAGAAACTGTTTGATTAAACAACAGCAAGATGACAAATAATGCAGTTTTCATTTATCTTTTTAGTGACTGGCAAGTTAAAGTAAATAAATCGCTCACCCATATTATTGAGTGAGCGATTTTATTATTGGATATAAGAAAATTATGGCTTATCCCACCAAACGCGGCCTGTTATATCGTTGGGGCTACCGAAGCCTTCAACATTAGCTCGCATGTCTTCAATTGCAGCATTAATATTATTGAAATTTAAGTTTGTGGGGAGCGGCGTTGCAATAGGGAACCTGCGGGGCATAGCCATTATGTTTGAGGCGTTACTAAAAGCTTCCAATTTCATAATATTCCCATTTGTAGATGGAAATCCTGTTCTTTTTATTACCGCCCAGGCTTCACTATTGTTTTTATAAAAATTGATATATTGTTGAACACATATTTGCTCTAATGCGTTTGCTATATCAAAAACAACTCCCGGTTGTGTTTTATATGCGGCTATTTCTGTTGGTGTTAGTGCTACACGGCTGGGCATTTTTGCAAGTGCTGCCATTTGATCATATTCAACCAATGATGAATCGATACCCTTATAGTACCAGGACTGGGCATCAGTGCTTGTGCCTATTATGTTTCTTTGAGCGAGTTCTGCGCGCATAAAACAAACATCAGCACAAGTGATTAAAGGGAAAGTGACGTTGCCGCTGTTGGGAGTTGTGTTGAATAGATCGGGACGAATTGGAGAAGGTAGCGTTGCGTTAGCAACCTGTGCTCCATTAAAGCTGTAGGTTATAGCTGTGAAGTATGGTGCATTTGCCGTATTCTGTGCAGCGTCAGGACTTACAAATTGCCCGCGATATAATTGCCCATCCCATGTAAAATTCGCAGGAATCTTTCCTTGGGCCTGTGCCGAATCAAACCTGGCTTTTGTAAAGTGAGATGGTTGAAAAAATATTCTTATGCGGGGATCCTGGGTTTTCCACATGAAGTCAATCATGTTTTTTGCACCCGCTACAGGACGTTGATTACTTGGGTTGTGATCATTACCTGTAAATCCCTGGTTACCGCCTATAAACTTCCAACCTTCTGCAATATTGCTAATCACTCCTATGTTGTCACCCAGGACTTCAGTTGCAATGGCTCTCATTTTGTCTGGATTCCTTTTAATTAACCGCATGGCCATCTTTAATCTCAGGCTATTAGCTACTTTAATCCATTTGACTGGATCTCCGTTATAAAACAGATCATAGCCTGTTAAATTGGCCTGCGTTACCGAAGGAGACGATTTAAGGGTTGCGATTGCCGTCTTTAGTTGATTGTCAAGTATATCGTACAGGACCTCTTGCTTGTCG
>JBCNOR010000433.1:0-4879 GCA_039593785.1 Niabella sp.
CCTGGCATTATTTAATGAACGTTTGCAAATAACGGCTGACGTATACAACAATAAGACCAGCAATATGATCGTGTACGAACCCGGGCCTGCTATCACCGGCCAGGAATATATTGTAAAGAACAGCGGCGCCATGAAAACCAATGGCTGGGAAACTGCCATCACAGGCTTACTGATCAATCAAAACAAATTGAAATGGCAACTGGGCTTCAACATTGCAGCATATAAAACTAGCGTAACAGAATTGCCTGCCGGCAGCTTTATTACGAGCTATGCGAGCGGTAATACCATCACCGGTGTAGGTAGCGCTCCCAATATATTATACGGGTATAAAACCAATGGTGTGTTTGTGTCAGATGCTGCGGCGGCGGCCAGCGGCTTAAGTACCAGGAATGCCGACGGATCATTAACTCCCTTCCGTGGTGGTGATATGATCTTCAGCGATAATGGAGACAAGATCATTGATGAAAAAGATATGCAGGTAATTGGTAACCCGAATCCTGATTTCTTTGGTGGAATTAATACCAAACTTACTTATGGCAACTGGACACTTGATGCACTGGCTACTTTTAGTGTAGGTGGTGATGCTTATAACTATGCACGCAGGCAACTGGAATCGCAGAGTGGCTACGCCAACCAAACTGAAGCCGTGATTCGCCGCTGGAGAACTGATGGCCAGCAAACTGATATCCCTAAAGCAAGCTGGGGTGATCCTATGGGCAACAGCAGGTTCTCCGACAGGTGGATAGAAGATGCTTCCTACCTGAGATTAAAAACGGTTTCAATCTCTTACAAAGTGCCCATTAAACCTACTGCTTTAAAGTACATACATATCTATGCTACCGGTAATAACCTGATCACATTTAGCAAATACCTGGGTTATGACCCTGAATTCAGCGCTGCATCCGGTATCTACGGACAAGGTGTAGATACGTTTTTGGAGCCTCAGTACAAATATGTACAACTGGGTGTAAGATTTGGTTTGTAGAAACACTATAATAGTTGAAAAGACTCAAAAAATAAATAATGAAAAGATATAGATCTATACAATTATTAACTGCATTTGTGCTTTGCCTGGCTATGCTGGCTTCCTGCAAAAAGCTGATAGATGTGGATGCGCCGGGTGTTCTGGAAGAAAAGAATATGTATCGTAATGTATACGATGCTGATGCCGCAATCATTGGCTTATACGGGCGTTTTCTGACGCTGGCAGAAAGCTATGTGGTATTAAATGAGCTGAGGGCTGATTTACTAACCACCACTGCCAACGCCAACGAGAATCTGATCCAGTTGAGTACGCACGATGTTAAAGCCGGGAATCCTTACGCCAATCCGAAACCCTATTATGACGTCATATTGAATTGCAACGACCTACTGTATCACTTCAGGCAGATGCTGGCTAACAAGACCCTGAACCAGACTCAATACAATATGCGTTATGCTGATGTTGCGTCTTTAAGGGCATGGGTATACCTGCAACTGGGCATTCATTTTGGTAATGTGCCGTACATTTCCAATCATATTCCTTCTGTTAGCTCACTGGAAACTTTAATGCAATCAAATGCAGCTCAACCGGTTTCTTTTAACGTGCTTTTAGATTCATTGATCAGCGTTCAGGAATCCTTGGCTTATATGGATCCTTATGCTGCTGGAACTGACCTCGTAACTACCGTTGACGGATACAGCACCGCTAAATTCTTCATTAATAAAAAGGTAATGTTAGGCGAATTGTACCTGTGGAGGGGAAAAGGTGGAGATTATAATAAGGCCGCTACGGCGTTAAAGCAGGTAATGGAAACCGGCGGAACGGGAGATTTCTTTACCTATCGCCTTACAGGCGCATCTAAAGGCGACAACAATGATTTAGCCGTAGGATACATCAGGTACAACGAAATGGACGAGTACTCATTGATCAACAGTAACAGCCAGGGCTGGCGCTCTATATTTGCCCGCGCAGAAGACCGCCTCTTTGGATACGAATGGCTGTGGTATCTGCCTTACAATACGCTTTTCCAGCCTGTCAATCCTTTCACAAAATTATTCACTACCAATTTCCTGCTCAAACCTTCACAACAGGCGGTAGACAACTGGAATACGCAGGTTCAAAAAAATAATTTTCCTTACGATGCCCGTGGCCCGAAGTTCAGCTACACCATGATAGGTAATGAGCCACAGGTAGCAAAATATGGATACAATATCAATACAGAAAAATGGTTCTTATACCGGGCCGCTGCCTTGCACCTGGCGTTTGCAGAAGCTGCCAACAGAGACGGGCACCACGCCATTGCCAATGCTTTGGTGAACCAGGGTATTCAACCTACCTTAGGCAACAAGATCACAGATGAGGGCGCGCCTTATATATTTGACGCGCGTAAGAGTGATAATCCTCAGATAGCTGCCGACTGGTATTTAAACAATGGTTTGAGAGGACGTGCCAACCTGTACACAGTTCCTATCACAAGCGACAGTACTATTGCTATTGAAAACATGATCGTAGATGAAGCCGGCCTGGAACTGGCGTTTGAAGGAAGACGCTGGTCTGATCTGTTAAGAATTGCTTTACGTAGAAATGACCCCGCATTTCTTGCCGACAAAGTGTACGAAAAACTGAGAAAGCAAAACAATCCTGCAGCGGCTACAGTAAGAGCTAAACTCTTAAATAAAGAGAACTGGTACCTGCCTTTTAAATGGTAATAAAAAAGATATGCAATAGCTAAAGAAGCTGTAACCAACAACCCAAACTAACTGCTTTATGAAAAGGTAAACATTCAAAACATTCAGACGAATCACTATTCGTTCAAAACAAAGATTATTATGAAGTTTCGCGGTACCCTTCTTTTAGCAATTACATTAGTCAGTGTAACTGCACAGGCGCAGAAAACAACCGGCATCAACCGGCAACAGCTGGTAGAGCGTCACACCGTTCGCCTTAATAAAGCCGATACCCTGGCCTCCCTTTCGGTAGGAAATGGTTCTTTTGCTTTCACCGTGGATGTAACCGGCCTGCAATCCTTTCCTGATGAGTATGCCAACGGTGTTCCACTGGGCACGCAGAGCGCCTGGGGATGGCATGCATTTCCTAATATCCATCATTACAAACCGGAAGATGCCTTAAAAACTTACCATCTTAACGGACGTGATGTTACTTACGCGGTACAAAACAACCAGGGATCGGAGATCAGTAAAAAAACGGCTGATTATTTCCGTATCAATGAGCACAGGCTACACCTGGCCAATATTGGCTTCGATATTACCAGGAAAGACGGTTCCTTAGCTACACTGGCTGATATTAAAAATATACAGCAATCATTAAATATGTGGAATGGTAGTATTACCAGCTCCTTCTCAATAGAAGGCATTCCCGTTCAGGTTATTACTTATGGGCACCATAGCAAAGACGCTATTGCCGTAAAGGTAAATTCTACTTTGCTGCAGAAAGGTCGTATAGCCATAAGAATAAGATTGCCCTATCCCAGTGGCGATTGGGGCGACAGGGGCAATCATTGGGAGAACAGTGAGAAACATCAATCTTCCGTGACCAATAGTACTGCTAATACCGCAACAATTAAACACGTAGTAGATACGACTTCCTATTATGTACAATCTCAGTGGACGGGTAGTGCAAGTTTTAAAGAAAAACAAGCACATTATTTCACCCTTACACCGGTTAATACTAATAGTTTTGAATACAGCTGTTTGTTCGCCCCTCAGGCGCAGCCCGCTCCTCCCTCTTTCCCTGCCACCCGGCAAAGCAGCATCCAGGGTTGGCAGCAATTCTGGAAAAGTGGTGGTGCTATTGACTTTTCAGGCAGTATTGATAAAAGGGCTTTTGAATTAGAACGCCGGATTATCCTCTCTCAATATTTAACCCGGATTCAATGTGCCGATGATTATCCGCCACAGGAAACAGGTCTTACTTACAACAGCTGGTATGGCAAGCCCCACCTGGAGATGCATTGGTGGCATGGGGTACATTTTGCGTTATGGGGCCGTCCGGCGCTGATGCAAAAAAGCGTAGACTGGTATTTTAAAGTACAGGATATTGCAAAAGGCATTGCTAAAAGGCAAGGTTATGAAGGCATTCGCTGGCAAAAGATGACAGATAATAAAGGAAGGGAAGTACCTTCATCCATCGGATCCTTCCTGATCTGGCAGCAACCGCATTTTATTTATTTTACAGAACTGCTATACCGGGCTCAAAAAGATAAATCAGTATTGAACAAATACAAGGACCTGGTATTTGGCACTGCCGATTTTATGGCCTCATTTGCCCGCTTTGATTCTGTTAAACAAAAATATGTGCTGGGCAAAGGATTGATACCAGCACAGGAGCGCTTTAAAGCGGAAGAAACCTTTAACCCTACCTACGAGTTAGTATACTGGCATTGGGCATTAAATATTGCACAGCAATGGCGTGAACGCCTGGGATTACCCCGAAACCCCAAATGGGATGATGTAGTAAAAAGGCTATCTCCCCTACCCGTGCAGGACAATAAGTACTTATTTACTGAAAGTGGCACAGATTCTTATACAAACCCCGAATATAAAACCGATCACCCTTCTGTTTTTGGCGCATTGGGTATGATGCCGCAAACGTCTATGCTTAATACTGCATTAATGCAAAACACTTTTAACTGGATATGGACCAATTGGAGCTGGCAGGAAACCTGGGGCTGGGACTTCCCTATGACCGCTATGACCGCAACAAGGCTGGGCGACCCGGAGAAAGCCATACAGGCTTTACTAATGGATATCCAAACTAATACCTATCTGCCCAATGGGCATAACTACCAGGAAGGAAGGTTAACCATCTATTTACCAGGTAACGGAGGTTTATTAACAGCCATTGCAATGATGTGTGCAGGTTATGACCAGGCAAAAA
>JBCNOR010000434.1:0-4781 GCA_039593785.1 Niabella sp.
AATCAGGAGTTCGCTACTTTACACCCTAACACGGGAAACCCATCCCGTAAATACGAATTTATCACTTGAATTGATGTTTTAAGAATAACGAGACGAATAGCCAATTATTTGATACGTAAAGGAAAATTCAATCATTTATCATACAATAAAAATATCTGGTGCCGGTCTGAGCTTATAGGTACTAACCGTACCATTTATTAGATTACTGCAAACCCAGCAGCCGGAATTCAACACCCCCTGCTTAATATAACATCCTGACAAAAGAAACAGAAGCTCCTGTCTCCGCAGCTCTATATTTCTCTTTGAAGGCTACTATAATACTTGCTGACTCAAGGTTTGGCAGCAGCAGAATAGCGTTGTTGCAATACTAAAAAGTTGTTCCGTTGCCCGGCATTATCGCGATGCAGTCGATTTCCACTTTAATGTCCTTGCCCAACACGGATTGAACCGTAGTACGAGCAGGTTTTATTCCCGGGAAAAATCGTTCATAAACGCTATTGTACCGGTCAAAATCGTTCCAATCCCTTAAATGAGCGGTACATTTCACAACATCTTCCATTTTTGCTCCGGCTGCTTCAACTATGGCTTTTATATTTTGGAGCGTACGTTCTGTCTCCTCCTCAATGGTTCCCAAGACAAACTGCGATGTCTTAAAATCAACTGAGGCCTGTCCGCTCACAAATAAAAAACCATTGGCAATAATCCCATCTGAAAAAATTCCGGTTACGAAACCAGCCTGCCTTTGGGGATGAACTACACTTTTCATATTTCTGTTTTTAATTATTTTTTAAGTTGGCTTCCGCTATTTCCTAACTGATACTAAAATTCCGTTAGCCACTGCACGCTCGGAGCCATCCGAAGAACGATTGGTTATTCGCCCGTTTATCATCATACATAACGATCCACCACCATCGAGGTTAACGCCGAAGTATGCTCCTACTGCTTTTAAGATATGACCTAACCCGGCCCTTTTCATTACTACTGATGTGAACGCTTTAATTATTTACTCCTTATAATTTTATGGGTCCTTTAACGCCATATTTTTTATTATTAACGGTTACTGATGTTAAGCCCTTAACCGGCGGTATATGTAACATCACCTTTCCCGGCTTATGGCGCCAGTTGGCTGAAAAATGAACCCGAAGCGTTTTACCATCCTCCGAAAGCCCGAACCCAAGATCTACCGGTCCAAATTCAGTAGGCATTTTACTAAAGATGGTTTCCTCGGTGCGGGTGATCCAGGCCAGGGGGCAAATACGCATCAAATGCAATTCATCTTCGCTGATCTGATCATCAATGACTGCAAGGCGGGTAAGATAAACGGCTAAAGGCGTTGCGAAAAGATTCCCCTGGATACCGTGCCGGTGCTCACAGGAAATATACGTATTTTGGGATAATGCACCTGCGTATAAACTATACATTCCTTCCAGGAATTTCTCGCGATCCTTAAGTTGCCAGGAGTGAAATACGTTCCAGCTATAGCAAGGCTCGCAGGTAGACATTTCATGAACCAGAAATGGCCGCCAAAGTGCGTGGGGAACAGCCGGCCACATCTTTCGGTTAGGACCACTCCTGAAAAAGGCTACCGTGTCCTTCATAAATTCATGATCGGCATTCATTAGGCCAGCCCAAACCAGCGCCATTGGCCCAGTATCCAGGTAAAAAGCATCGGAAAAGATATGAAAGGGCTGTGCAGCGTTCGACATTACTGTCGGTGGCTTATACCGTCTTTTCCCTTCATCGTCTGTCCAGCGCTGGCCATTTTTTGCAAGCGTGGTATATGCATCTATGAAGGTTTTTTTAAACCCCGCAGCGAATATCTCAAACTCCTGCGCCCTGGAATGTTTTGTTTTTTGCAACAATGTAATAGCCGTGGTAAGGCCTTTGTAATTCCACACCAGGTTCCACAATGCCTGCATGGGTATTTCTTCATCTGTTGCAACAGCTGGCGGCAATAAGCCTTTCACACCGTCATGATTAGTTTTACCACACATATCTTTTATAAAATCGCAGGCTTTAACGATCGACTCTATCCATTCGGCAATAAAGGCCTCATTTGCAGTGAGCAGGGCATGTGTAGCAACCTGATGCAGAACGGCTCCATGATCGGTTAGCCAGTCAATAGCTGTGAGATTCTTTGGTGTACTGTAATAGCCCGGGTGCAGATCATACGCCGGCCCGGGAGGTTTTACAGAGCCCTGATTTTTTTTGAACAGCTGCAGGTAGCGTTCTACAGCTTCATGGTACCCTAACACATCCAAAAACATATGCGAAACCATTGAAGTAGGGGTTGTCCACAAATTATCATAACCCCAGGAACCAGACAAGGTGGTGTATTCATTTGTTTTGTAATCTTTCTCAGCTATAATTTCAGCAAACTTTAAACTTTGGATAATTACCTTGTTAATGTGTTTTTCAGGTACCTTAACCTTTGCCGCAGTAGCAGGCCTGTACGCCCAAAAAAGATCGCTTTCAGCCAGTGCCGCATCATAGCCTGCTTCCATTTCATCGGTAATTTCAGCTTCCGATACCGGCAGCATGGGCACCAACAGGTTTACATGATCGCCCACTTTTGCTTTTAAATGGGTTACGATACTATAAACACCCTGCTGCACATCCGTAAAAGAAAAATCATGAGCATTGGTGCTGATAGCAACCAGCCTTATTTTTCCGTCCGCCTCTTTTACCTGGATACCCCTTACCGCTGTCGTATTTATGCCGGAGCTGGTTAATGCGTTAGGATAGGCAGCTGCTGCAGGATTGATATCAACTGCCACCGCATATTCGAAATGATCATGGTGATCGTAGTAGTTTTTACTGAGCTGAATGCAAACTGGATACTGATCGGGATGCCTGTTCTCATCTACATAAATAACTGAAATCTTTATCCAGGCAAACAAGGGATCATTACTGTTACCGGGTTCTATACCTCCCTTTACATGTGCAAAAATTTCCTTCCGGATCACCAAACCGTCCTGCAACGGAAAGTCGGTGTATAAAACTGGTGTTTCGTGCGCCTCATTCCATCCCTGCAACCCCACTCCTCCATCTATTTTCCATACTGAAATTCTTTCTTTGGGAAGAGGTGTCGGCTTACCGCTTTTAGAGGGACGCACAGAAACCAGGAAATCCTTCCCTACAAATGGTATCGCATTTTTTCTTGGTGACAACCAGCTACCATTGGGATCAGCAATAACATCGCCATTGTATAATATATTAAAACGGAAATAGTGGTTTTTCCATCCTATGGGTGTCCACACATTCTTTTGTTCCGGCCACCATAGTTTTGCAAGGTTGATGTTGGCCTCAGCTTCAGCCGCAGCATTTCCCTGTTCTATTATATTTTTCACCGGCAATTCACTGCCGGCGTTCGCTTCACCTGCCAGTACACTTCCCGGCACCAGCATTGAAGCAGACATGGTACTTATAGCGTTGCGCAAAAACTTTCTTCTCGAGTTTGAATTTGTATCAAGTTTGTTCATGAATAGTTGTTTGTTCTAAAGAAAAATGGTGTCTGTTGCTTTATATGCTTTACTGTTTACAATCACTTTTTTAAACCCGCCCGGCGGGATATGAAGTCTTATCCTCCCTGGCTTTTTTGCCCAGGAGCCTTTAAAAGAAACCAATAAGATACTATTGTCCTGCGATTTTTTCACTTTCAGATCAACTACACCAAACCGGGTTGGCATATTTTCAAAAAGAGTTTCTTCTTTGGAAGAAATCCACGCCTGTGGACAAATTCGCAGTAAATGCAATGCATCTTTTTCAATTTCATCATCGATCATTGCCAGGCGCATCATAGTAAAAGCTAACGGTGTGGCAAACATGGTTCCCTGTATGCCATGTCTGTGCTCGCAGGAAATAAAAGTTTGTTGAGAAGTGGCGCCCAATAGCAAACTATACAGGCCTTCCAGGAAATGCTTACGGTCATTCAATTGCCAGGAATGAAATACGTTCCAGCTATACACCGGCTCACAGGTTGAGATCTCCCGGTTTAAAAATGGCCGGCATAGGGGATTGAATCTTGTTCCATAAAAATTACTGTTAGGGCCATTACGGAAAAAATCAAGTACCGAGCTCATCACCGGATCTTTCGCATCCATTAATCCTGCCCATACCAGTACCAGTGGACCCGTGTCCAGATAAAAAGCATCTGTAAAACTATGTTGAGGTGTAGGCTTTAAAGTCAAATTAGTTGGCGGTTTGGAGCGCAATTTTCCATGGACATCAATCCAGGTAGGTCCAACGGCTACAAGCTGGCGGTATTCTTTCAGGAAAGTTTCTTTAAACTTTTTCGAGAATGCCCTGAATTCCGCAGTGCGCGGGTGACCAATAAATTCCAGGAATTCTGTTGCAGAGCAAAGACCTTTATAGTTCCAGGCAATATTCCATATAGCCTGTACGGGAAATATCTCGTCTGTAGCAGTGCCTGGAGGAAGCAACCCTTTTACGCCTTCAAAGTTTGTTTTAGCACTCATATCCTTCAAAAAATCGCAAGCCTTAACAATCGATTCAGTCCAGTTGGCAATAAACACTTTATCCCGGGAAAGAAGTGCATGTGTACTGGCCTGATGAAGAATAGCCCCATGATCGGTAAGCCAGTCAAAAGCCGTTAATGTTTTAGGTGTGCTATAATAGCCGGGATGTAAATCGTAGGCAGGACCGGGCGGTTTTACAGAACCCTGATTGGCACATGACCAGGATGACCACCAGTTGCCACGACCACAGCCTCGGAAAAGAAGAAAACCTCCCATCGGCTGGATGACCTGAAGATCGAAGAG
>JBCNOR010000435.1:0-4857 GCA_039593785.1 Niabella sp.
GGTCAAACAATTTATAGCTAACCGGTCAGATAAGCTTTTACTGCTGCTTGTCTATTTAGGTTGTACTTTATGTCTGTTGATCCCTGCTTTATATAATGGTTATCCGCTTGTAAATCCGGATACAGGAGCTTATGTTTCCAGCGGCTGGGGATTAAATCATTTTCATGTGCCAATCGACCGACCGATTGGTTACAGCATTTTTATCCGGATCACCAGCTTATCAGGACTATCACTTTGGGGTGTTGCCGTGGCACAAACGCTTATACTCGTTTATTTTTTACGAAGGGTAACAAAGAAATTACTAAACAAAAATTATAGCGAACGCCTTTTTTGTGCAATCATTATCCTGCTGGCAACCTGTACCAGCGCGGGCTGGTTCAGCAGCCATCTCTTGCCCGATATTTTTGCCGCCATTCTTCTATTGGCAATAGCTGATCTTTATTTAACCCCATTATCATCCAAAAAAAGAAAAGCTTTTTACTTCTTTACTATCTGGTTCATTATGAATCAGCACAATTCGCATCTTCTTATTGCTTTGGTACTGTGCCTTTTTGCGGGAGTATATTATCTTATAAAAAGAAAGAGATGGTTCCTAAAGAAAACGCTGTTCCTGTTTTATATAACGCTCTTCTCTTTTATCTCCATGTCGTTCTTCAACCTATGGAGCGGAAACGGTTTCAGGCCGAGTGCATCAACGCATGTTTTTCTTATGGCGCGTATGGCTGAGAATGGTATACTGGATAAATTTCTGAAAGAGTATTGTCCGGTAGAATATTATTCACTTTGTGATTACCAAAACAAAACCGGCGACAGGCAATGGGATTTCATGTGGGGCGACGGGCATTTGCAGGCTGCCGGGGGTTGGGACAAAACAGCTCCGGAATACAATAAGATCATTTTTAAAACGCTGACTAATCCGAAATACTTAGGCCTGCATATATACGAATCGCTGGAAGCGGGCACCCGTCAATTATCTCAATTCATGTTATTTGTACAGCCCCAGGCAGAAGGCTCGTCGCCTTATTCAGCTATCGACCGGTTATTTCCAAGGGAGATAAAAGAATACAGAACATCAATGCAACAAAGAGGTGTTCTTACGGAGCAAACCGGCTTTATGAATGGCCTGCTTTTTATTTTCCTGGTAATAACATCGGTGCTGACATTATTTATTTATGATAAGAATAATAAAGAGCTCGTTCAATTGAATTGGAATTTCTTTTTGGTACTGATCGTTTCCGGTTTGCTTATAAATGGTTTTGCAACAGCAGTGTTCTCAACCGTTGTCGACAGGCTGCAGGCAAGGGTATTCTGGCTGTTGCCCTTTGCCTGCTTAATATTTATCGTAAATAATTTCAAAGAAAAATTATCAGGTGCTGCCCGCTAATAAGGAAGGTAATTCGCTTCGTACGATCTCAGAACAAAGGCAATCCTGGCTATTGCTTATTGCATTGAATGTTGTTTTCTGTCTTTGCTTTTTCTATCCCATATTGGGAAGTTTAAATACTGTCCTGATGTCGAGCGGAGGTGACGGTGTTAAAAATTATTTCTGCTATCTCTATTTTATCCGCTACGATGCCGGTACACATTTTACTGGTATGAATTATCCTTTCGGTGAAAATATCATCTTCACTGATAACATGCCGGCCCTTGCCTGGACTATTGCCAAGATCAAAACTATTTTTCCCGGCATTGTGAATTATGGCCTTGTGCTGATGCACAGCACTTTCATTATTTCTTATTTCCTGTGCACCGTTTTCATTTACAAAATACTTCGGCTCTTTAATGTAAAAGGTTGGTGGGGACCGGCTTCAGCTGTATTTATCGCTTATTTTTCGCCGCAGTTCTTCCGTTTATTCGGTCACTTCAGTCTCAGCCTGGTTTGCTTTTTCCCGATGATGATCTACTGGCTGATGCAATATGAACGCAAAAGGGCATTGAAATATGTTGTGTATATATTTCTTCTAACCACACTCTTTTCTTTTCTGCATGTATATTACCTGGCATTTTCTCTTGTACTGTGTGCCAGCTATTGTTTTGCTTACTTAACCAAAAAAGGATCATTAAAAAAGAAGATCACTTACATAATTCCTGTTCTGGTGGCCATTGGCGCTTCTGTTTTTATTTTCAAACTTTATTTAAAAATAACCGATCCTGTAACAGATCGCCCGATCCATCCTTTAGGCTTTCTGGATACTTATACTTCTCTTTATGAAATACTAACCAGCGATTATAATTTTATTGGGTTCAATCTGTTTGCCCATATCTTAAAAAAGGCTGCCAAAGGAACAGAAGGTTACTGCTATCCGGGGCTGATCTCTTTGATCGTCAGTGCATATCTTTTATACCGGATCCTTAAAAGTGTTATCGTCGGTCTTGCAAAAAAGAAGAAAATACCGATCCATCCGATACGAGGGTACAGACGCTGGCTTATTGTAATGCTTATTGCCCTCTTGTTTTCGATGGGCGCTCCCTTCACCTGGGGACTGGATTTCCTTGCAGATTATGTTTCCATTTTCAGACAATTCCGAAGCCTGGGCAGGTTCTCCTGGATTTTTTACTACCTCATTTCGATATATACCTGCATCTTTCTTTACAGGCTTTTTTGCCGGATGCATCTAAAAGGATATCGCAAATTATATTTTGCTACTGTAGTAATAATACTTGCCGTGTGGTTTATTGAATGGAATGGTTATGCGCAGGATGTAAGGCAGGAATGCCGTAATGCAAAAGCCAATTATGACAATTTCTATTCCAGGAATACTACTTCATGGACGCAATGGATGAAAGAGAAAGGAACCGCTCCGCAAAACTTCCAGGGTATCATAGGCCTTTCTTACATGCACATTGGTTCTGAAAAAACAGGTGTGCAGGAAAATGCAGGCGCGGTAATGTATACAGGTGCACAAATTGCCTGCGAAACAGGTTTACCCATGATGGATGTGATGATGTCGCGGACATCGTGGTCGCAAACGTTTGCTAACCTCCGCATGATCGACGGGCCGCTTACACCCAAACCTATTGTCAATAAATTCAATGAAAAAGCTTTCCTGATATTTGTAACACCGCAAATTCCGCTAACGCCGGGCGAACAAAACCTGGTCGACCATGCTGTATTCATTGGCAAAAAAGATGACATCGATCTGTATTCACTGGATGTAAAGGCTATGGTGAAGGCGGAAACGGAATATCGTGATTCGATCAAAAATGTAGTAGCCGGAATACCCCAAAAGGAAGGCCTGCTTGATACTGTTGCCGCGTTTACTTATTGTAACCATTTTGATCAATATAGTTACGATAAACCCTTTGCCGGTAAAGGGGCATATCCTGCTGCCGCTGAAGAAGGAAAGCTGTTGGCCTCTTTTCCCATAACGCATCCCACCAATGACTCCCTCTTTGTAGCTTCAGCATGGTTCCTGAGCCATAAAGACCAGCCAAATATGGTCTACCTTGTATACAAACAATATGATAGCAACGATTCTTTGGTAGCCGGAGGTGACATACCCTCCGGACAAAGCAAATATGCTCTGCCCGATTGGTTCAAGGGTGAAAAGGTCATTTATATACATCCGAAAGCTGTAAAAATGGAATGGTATGTACAAGGCAGCAGTAAAAATTTCATCGCCATCGATGAGCTGCTGATCTATCCGGCCCATAGCCTCTATTTTTACAAAACAGCTAACCGTGGCATAATATTGAACAACCGGCCTTCGTTTTTACCCGGTGAGCAGAAATAACATTGTGGATTTAAAGGTCAGTTTAACCTATCTTCGCACAACTTTGAAATAATATTAATGTCTCAAAAGATAGCTATCATTGCCGGTGCCGGGCCGGCAGGATTAACAGCAGCCTATGAACTACTGCAACGCACTGACATTATTCCTGTCATTTATGAAAAAAGCGGGGATATCGGCGGCATCAGTAAAACCATAAATTATAAAGGAAACCGTATTGATATTGGCGGACACCGATTCTTTTCCAAATCGGACAGGGTAATGGACTGGTGGTTGCATATTCTTCCTATGGAAGATACACATGAAGAGCAGGTACGTATCCAATACCAGAATAAAACAAGATTGGTAGATACCCATCAGTTTGAGGTGGCACAAAATAATGATCAGGATAAGATAATGCTGGTGCGCAGCCGTCTTTCCCGCATCTACTTCTTAAAGCAATTTTTTAGCTATCCTGTTACTTTATCTGCTCAAACCCTTCGCGGACTTGGGCTCTGGCGTACTATAAAAATCTTCTTTTCCTATATGGCTGCGCAGATCAGTCCCAGGAAAAATGAAAGATCGCTGGAGGATTTTTTCATCAACCGTTTTGGCAAGGAGCTTTACCTTACTTTCTTTAAAGATTATACCGAAAAAGTATGGGGTATTTCCTGCAATGAAATATCTGCAGAATGGGGCGCACAACGTATCAAAGGGCTTTCCATTGTAAAAGCTATTCAACACGCCATTAAGCAACAGGCAAAAAAGAAACAGAAAAGTACTGCCAATGGCATCAGCCAGAAGGAAACAGAAACCAGCCTGATTGAGCGCTTCCTTTATCCTAAATACGGCCCTGGCCAAATGTGGGAAGAAGTAGCGCGTCTTATAGAGTTGAAAGGTGGTAAGATCAAAATGGAACATGAAGTAAAAGAGATCATTACCGAAGGGAACAAAATACGGGCAGTGCGCATTAAAGATTGTAAAACAGGTATGGAAACGGAAACACCCTGCGATTACTTTTTCTCTACCATGCCTGTAAAGCAGCTCATCACCCACATGCATCCTGCCGCACCGGAAGGCATACGTAATATCGCCGACGGGTTATTGTACCGTGATTTCATTACAGTAGGTCTGCTGATGAATAAGC
>JBCNOR010000436.1:0-4856 GCA_039593785.1 Niabella sp.
CCGGAACAACCGTAACATACCCCCTGGAGAATCCGCCTCCACCGCCTCCGCTTCCGGAATACCTGTAATTGGCCGCACCGATAGTAGAAACGGTGCCACCTCCTCCGCCACCCCAGGCCTCCACATATATTTTTGTAATACCAGCAGGAACGGTAAAGGTTCCGGATACATCAAATGTTTGCGAACCGCTTTGAGCAAACAGCATCACCCGGAATAATAAGATGCTCGGCAACATACAATACTTCGGCAATGGCATATAATAGTTTTTATGAAAAGAGATGGATATTAATGGACTTATTGCTGAATAGCGGTGATGACCTTTGAATAACTTCTTTGCCCATCCGCATCAACCTGTACTACGCGTATGTATATCTTCTGATCGCTGTTACCGGCGGTATCATTACCGTTCTTTCTGCAAGACAAGACACTCAAGGCACATACCATTATTATGAAACTCAACAGCCATAAGGGTTTTCGTTTTTTAAATGTTATTGACAGGCTTAAGAACAGCAGAGCCAGACACTGTAATTCTATGTAGCTTTTAGTAAACGCGTATTGAAGCGGGATATCGGAATTACCATCTTTAGCTTTAGTAAAAACTTTATCGCTGATAGTTACAAAATGCTTTCCGTCTTTCGATGCTTCAACGAGGTAATAGGCATTATTGGTTTCTTTTTTTGAAGTCCAGTTGACGGTTAAGATCCCATTTTTCAGAAAGGCATCAATAGTTCCAAAAGTTACCGGAAGTGCAGCGCCCGCAGTAATGGCATCAGTAGCGAAAAAACCAGAAAAACCGCTGACATCAAAACTCACTTCCCAAATCTGCTGGTTATTATTCCATAATATTTCGCTCGGTATAATTACTGTTGAGTTACCGGTATAGGAACCTGGAAGGCCGGTTTCTCCATTGCTTACCCCACTGTACTTCACAATGCGTAAATTGGCGATGCCCGCCGCATCTCCCGCAGTAGCAGGCAGTTTGCGCTCAGCACTAACCTTCTCGTTATAAGCGTTAAAATCTTCCTGTGAAAAGAATAGCTTAACAGTTCCCGTTGCTATTGCCGCGTCTTCATCAGGTGTTATCTCATAATGGCGTCTCAGGTAAGTATCAGGTTGATTGAAATCTACCCATACCGAAGCTGTAATATTGCCGCCCACAGGATGCGCGCCTCCCGAGCTGACCGCTGCAATCAATCTGTTTAACGTATCTCTGAACAACACTTCCGGTCCAGTGCTATTATTTAGCTGTAATGCGGTACCAGAGCGTGTTCTGGCCTGTGGTGTTTCAACTTGCCAATGCGGTACATACTGCCTTCTTTTATAGTACCCGCTTACCTGCTGTATCGTACATCCGGGTTCCAATTTGATTAATAAATAATCGGCATTGGCAGAAATACCCATTGCCATGTTCCCGGGCACTACATAGCTGCCCGCAACAACATAGCCGCCATCAGCAGTTGGCACAATGCTGAAAGCTGAGCCTTCCCGTTCGCCGCCAAAAGCCCCCTGCCATAACAATTGGCCCGCAGCGTCGAGAGTTCCTGCCCAATAATCAGATGGATCATAATTGCCATACCAGTTATTCCAGGAGTAGTCGGCAACGCCACCGAATACATAGCCACCACTAGTGGTTTGTCTTATATTCCTGATCTGATCGTTGAAGGTATAGTCTACCCTGCTTTGCCAAAGTAACGTTCCGCCGGGGCTTATTTTTGCCACCAGGCCGTCAAAATTATCGCCGGTCACCGGATCGAATTTATTGGTGTAGCCCGCCGCGACATAATTTCCATCGCTGCTTTGAATAATATCGTAAGCTGCATCCAGTTTATATGTACCCAGCGATACCTGCCATAAAAAATCGCCGGAACTGTTTACTTTTATTACGTTAAAAGCGCTTTCGTCAGAAGGGTCGTCAGGGTTAGCATTAAGATTAAAATAAGTGGGAGAATCGCCCGCGATGATATAACCTCCGTCGGTAGTTTGTTTTACAGCATAAGCCCTTTGAAAAGCCTCCAGCTTTTTCTGCCATTGCAGATTGCCTCCCATATCCAGCTTAAGAATCCAATAATTAAATCCACCCTCTGCTCCGCCGAGTACGTCTCCATCGCCGGATGAAGTACTGGCAGCTACAATGAATCCGCCATCACTGGTAAGGGATATACCATAAGCCTCATCCCTGCTGGTACCGCCAAAAGTTTTTTGCCATTGAAAGTTCCCACTGCCGTTTAGTTTCAGGATCCAAACATCATAATCACTATTGGATGTTTGTGTATAGCCGGCCAGGATATACCCCCCATCTGCCGTTTGTTGCAGGGAGCGCATTTCTGAATAAAAAGGCCTTGTATAATTATTATTCCATTGTTGAGTACCGTTAGCGTCTGTCTTTAGTATCCATAGCGGGTTGTTAGCTGCCGCATCACTATGGCCTGCTAAAACAAAACCTCCGTCTGCTGTAGGTTGCATAGCGCTGAGCCGCTCATTATTCCATTCGCCAAAAAGCTTCGCCCATTGCTGGCAGTTTTTCGTTGTCCAGGCGGGCAGGGCAAGCGGCCCCCCGTATATAGTATTACTGTTCTGGGCGGCTGCCGAAATAAATACAAACAGCCCGACACTACAGCTGATAATTTGTGAAATTTTCGCTTTCATTTTAGTTTGTTTTGAAGTCAGCATGGTTTGCAACAGTTTGAAATAGGGGCTTGATTTGGTTCAGTCACCTCTTTCATGATCTGTTGATAACGATATAAAAGTAGCAGATCGTGTTACATAGGCATCTCCCTTAAAAACAGGATATTGAACGGGACAACATCACTCATTCGGGTGATACAACAGTAGTATCACGCTTATTATTTTTGATAACGCTATAAAACCCATAAATTCCTGTAAAAAGGGGAGTAATTTCATTAAATTCAATTAGTTTATTTGTAAAAACAGCAATATGCGATGGATGTCCACTGCCCAAAGGTTTATGATAGTTGCAGCAGCAATAGGGTATGGATATACAGGAACCGCTCAAACGAAAATGCTTGATAGTATCAAGGCTGAAATGAATAAGCATCCCCAAAGAGATACTGTTCGGGTAAGGTTGATAATAGATTATGCGCGTGCTGCATTAAATGGCAATACCTCGCAACTATTGCCCTATCTTAACGAAGTAATAAGTATCAGCAAAGAGCAAAACTACCGTAAAGGCCTGCAGGCAGCCTATCACTATAAGCAAATTTACTATTCGGATAAAGAGGATGCGGAAAACGCCAGGGCTTACGCTGATACAGCTTTCATGCTTTTAAAAAAAGACAGTTCAAAATTTGCAGTAACCACTTTAGCATGGCTGCACAATAATGTAGCAGGTGATTATGCTAAATTAGCCGATTATCAGCGGGCTATTGATCATCTGACAAAAGCAGCTATTATTTTTGAAAAAACAGATCCCGGTGCTTTAGCCTCCGTTTATGGTAATATCGCGATTATGTACGCGCAACTATTGTTACCCGAGCGGGCAATGGAGTACGATAGAAGAGCCATTGCAGCAGCAGAGAAAGCGGGAGATTCCCTGAACTTCGCACGCCGTAATATCGGTTATGTATCCCGATTACTGGACGCACAAAATTTCAGAGAGGCCGCAAAGATCCTGGATAAGATTGAGCCTATTGTTATCAGGCTTGACAATAATGCAACCTATATCTTTTTTTACCAGAACAGGGGGCTTGTAAGCAAGCATGAAAAACAATATGAAAAGGCTATCAGTAATTTAAAAAATGCATATACTTACGCGCTTCAAAATGATAACAAGCAGCTGGAATTAACGATCCTGGATCCACTTAGCGCCGTTCTCACAGAATCGGGAAAATTAAGAGAAGCCAAGCAATATCTCGACACCTTACTTGCTAAATCCCTGGCTTTAAAAATCCGAACTGCTGAATTAAATGCTTACAGTAATCTTGCGCAGTGGCATATGCAAAATAAAGACTATAAAAATGCCAACGACTTTCTTTTAAAAAAGATCAGCTTATCCGACAGCCTTTCTTCCGAAGAAATGAAAAAAAATATTGCTGTTATGGAAACGCGGTTTAAAGTGCAGGGGAAAGATAACGAGATAAAAATATTGCAGGACGAAAAGGAAATACAACAACTATCTATTCGTCAGAAAAACATTCTTAATTATGTTTTATTCGGAGGTTCCGCTGCCCTTTTAGTTATTTTAATATTAGGCTACCGGAATTACAAAAACCGCCAGAAGCTACAACAGCAGCGCATTACAGAACTGGAAACGCAACAACAATTAACCGCCACTGAAGCCGTACTAAAAGGAGAATCACAGGAACGCACCCGCCTCGCCAAAGATCTACATGATGGTTTGGGAGGCATGCTCAGTGGCATTAAATATTCCTTAAATACCATGAAAGGAAATCTTATTATGACGCCTGAAAACGCGCAGGCTTTTGAACGCAGTATAGACATGCTGGATAGTTCTATCCAGGAAATGCGTCGTGTGGCCCATAATATGATGCCTGAGGCATTGGTTAAATTTGGCCTGGATACTGCCCTTCAGGATTTCTGCCTTCATATATCGCAAAGCGGAGCCTTGAAAGTATCTTATCAGTCTATAGGTATGAATGAGATTCAACTGGAGCAAACCGTTGCTGTTACGATTTACCGTATTGTGCAGGAGCTGATCAACAATACGATCAAACATGCGGCGGCACAAACTGCAATTGTACAACTCAGTGTTACCGGTCATACCCTTTCTGTAACTGTAGAAGATGATGGCAAAGGATTTGACACCACCACATTGAAACAAAGCGCTGGTATCGGGTGGAGCAATATTGAGAACAGGATCATTTTTTTAAACGGCAAGC
>JBCNOR010000437.1:0-4844 GCA_039593785.1 Niabella sp.
CGGTAAGCCGAGCATAGCAGGTTGTTTTCCTTATCTATCAGGTTACATCATTCGCAATGACTTAAACGGCATAAAGCAGCACACAAGTCAAATCTCTTTATCAGGTCCCGCAGTTTACTGTTTCCTGGACTAGTACGGCTTCCCCATTAGTAACAGGCATGCATGGCACGAAAAAATTGTCGATAATGGCGATGTAGTTTTTGCATGAACTTCTGCGCAACTACAGTCTAATGTATGGTTTGGTGTGACGTTAAACATTACGTTCAGTAGTTGCCCACCTACAGCAAGATTACCCGACAACACCACAATTGAAAGAAGGCAATGTGTATAGTAACGCAACCTATCGGCTGAAGTGCCAAGTGAAGAAAACAGTCCAGCATCAAATACAAGCTTTCTTAAAAAGCAACCAACCGGTTATCTTTGTCACATGCATGAACCATTGTTAAAGCTCGTTGCAACAAACATAACTTTGTCCCCTGCCGACAAGGACCTATGCATTCGCTACTTTGAGCCTGTGCATTTCGCTAAAGGCAGAACGATTGAAGAAGAGGGAAAGATCCCCCGATACCTGTACTTTATTGTATCGGGCTATGTACGCTTGTTTCACTACAATGACAAAGGTGACGAGGTTACTACGCATATCAACTGCCCGCCTATGTTTATTACGTCTTACTCTCATTTTATTAACCAAACAAGGTCGGGCGAAAGCCTAGAGTGTATCACCGCATGTGAACTGCTGCGCATCTCCAAGCCGCACTTAGACCTGGTCGTCGATCAGAGCGCAGCATTCAAGAACTTCAGCATATCTGTCTACCAGCAATCGATCACTTACAATGAAAACCGCTCGAAAGAACTGGCTTCGCTTATCGCCGAACAACGTTATGAGCAACTGGTCGAAAACTATCCCCAGATATTGCAGCGTGTCCCTCTCCAATATATCGCTTCCTTCCTGGGGATGAATCCCAAAAGCCTAAGCCGGATAAGAAAACAAATAATGAAGTAATAAGCCACTACAATTTTTGCCCCACGAACCGGACCACCGAGCCGGTACCGTTATGGTAAAGGCCCTCTTTTAATTCAGCTTCTGTTTCTTCGAGCAGTTGAATATCAAAATCAGGGAAAGCCGATCTGATCTCTTTGAGGGAGAACAGCATCTTTTCATCCATCGCACCACCTACTTTAGGGTTGGCCTGTACCCAAGGTACATGTCCTTTGCCAAATGCTTCAAAGATGATGGTGCCCCCCTTTTTAACGTATGTTCCCAGCTTTTTAAGCGCCGAATTTTTGGTATCCGCTAAAAAATGAGCGTAGATCAGTGCGACGACATCGAAGCTTTCCTCTTTGAAATTATGCTCCACTACATCGCCAATTAAGTAGTTAATAGAGACATTGTATTCACCGGCTAATTGCATGGCCTTTTCTTTACCACTTACGCTGAGGTCAAAAGCGGTAACGTCCCAGCCTAGGTTAGCGGCATAAACCGCATTTCTCCCCTCGCCCTCGGCTGGAAAGAGGATATTGCCGGATGGTAGCGTGTCCAGCTGTTGTTTTAAGAATAGGTTGGGCGATTTGCCGTAGGCATATTCCGGATTCGCGTACCGGTGATCCCATAGTTTCCTGTAGACTTCTTGATCTAAATTCATAAGGAGATATACTATTTATGTTTGCGTAATTTTTTTTTCTTTCAATAGCCTGATGGCTTGCGCTTTCTTGTCATATCCAGGTAGTGTGACAGGGAGAAGATAAAGGTGTGATTATTCTCTGCCCGGCCTTTTGTTAGATAAATATAGTGGTCCATATATCCCAGGCCTAGTGAGACCGATGTGGATAGATAGATATCGATCCCGCCGTACAACCTGTTTTGTGCCAGGTATTGGTTGAGCGGCAGTTTGTCGGTATTTAATATGACCTGATCATACAACGAGATACCCAGCCGCTCGCGGTTATCTTTACGCCACACCGGAAGTTTAACACCCGCTTGCAAACGAATGCGATGCAGCCATTTGGAACTCACGAGACGGTGCTCTGCTCTTACACCGTTGCTTATCCGAAGCTTACCGGCTACAACATCATATCTCAGCTCCTCATAAACCCGGTGCTCCGTTCGTGTTGCGGAAATCGGATACTCGCCATATGGATAGAGTATTACCCATTCGTACCCCGCTGCCAGTTTCCAATGCCTGTTCAATTCAAACCCGGTGCCGATCTTTAGCTTTGACTGTTGCCAATGCTTTGTAAAATCGCTTCTGTTCCACGAATACATAGCCTGAATGGTTGTACGGGGCAGCATCTTATAGGTTCCGGCGTAATACCACCAGGAATTGAACTGGTTAGCCGTTTGTGCATGGGTGCAGGCGGTAAAAGGAAGGAATGATGATACGAAAAAAAACAGCATCAAAACAAACCGTAGTTGCACAGAAAGCGAAATCATGATGTGACGTTAGTCTTTTGTTGAAGGTTGATGTTTGCTGATGCAAGCTTTCAGTAATGGTGCCAGGAGAAGCAGGAAAGCGAATAGGAACGTTATTTTCAGACCAAAAAACATCGCTCCTGGATTCCCGGATGGTACCGGAGCGCTCCTGGCCGAAATGGAAAATAGGGCGCCCATCAGCGAGGCTCCGGTAACCAGACCCGTATTGCGCGCCAGATTCAGGATTCCCGAAATTGTGCCCTCTTGCTTTTGAGCAGCAGCCGACATCACCGCTGTGTTGTTGGCCGCCTGGAATAGCTGGTACCCTGGCGTCAGCACCACAATCCCCGCAACATAACCTGGCCATCCCCAGATTGCCGGTAACAAGGCTAAGCACAAGGTGCCTGCAAGTAGCAGTACCAGGCTGGTTATCCGGGTAAGCTCTGTTCCAAGTTTGTCGACTAACCTTCCGGAAGGGACACCGGTTATGATAGAAACAACCGGTCCGGCGGACATGATCAAACCCACCATTTTTCCGCTCAGCAGCAAGCCCAAAGACAGGAAAAAGGGCCCTACGATCAGGGTCGCCATCATTACGCTGGACACCAGGAAGTTTCCTGACAGAGCATCTATCAATACCTTGTTTTTCATGATCCCCGTATCGATTAAAGGGCTTTTGCTGCGCTTTTGCCGCAAAAAAAACTTCCAGCTAAGGATACCGGAAACCAGAAGCGATATAAGGCTGTATACATTCAGCCGGTCTCTGCTGAAGGTCATCGCAATGGCATAACTGCTTACTGCCAGCGCAAATAGTAACACGTCGGCTACATACATTTCCTGTTTAACCCCATTACCATGTTTCTCTCTCGGAACGACCTTTAATCCCAAAAGAAAAGTGCTTGTTCCCAGGATGGCGAGTAGCCCAAAAACAGAACGCCATCCGAAACCCGACAACAATAACCCTCCTATAGATGGACCCATCGCAGTACCCATGGCAGACAGGGTACCTATCAGGCCCATGGCCCTGCCTGTCCGTTCCCGCTCGGTGTTATTTTTTACCACCACTAAGCTGACCGTCGATAAGACAGCCGCTCCAACACCCTGAATTGCCCTTAATAGTATCAGCAGCCATATATTGGTAGCGAAGACGGACGCCAACGATGAAATAGTGAACACCGCTAATCCGTAAAATAAAGTCCTTCGGTAGCCGTATCGGTCAGCCAGCTTGCCGGAAAACATCACGAACACGGTAATGCTAAGCAGGTACGCAATTACGACCCATTGTACTGTTTGCAAATCAGCCGAAAAATAAGTGGTAAGGGCAGGCAGAACAATATTGACGATGCTGGTGCCCAATGAGGCCAGCAGTACAGACAAGGATACAACCACCATTAATCCCCGATTGCTATGCGTCATGGCCGGAATATTTTAGGGGCAGCAAAATCCGGCTAAGATTTCTTGTCATCTTTGCCGCGGCCCATAACCCAATGCTGTATACGAGATGGAATAATCCTACCTTCAGGAGAATAACCGGCTGGCTGGTATACCGAGAGAAAGCTACTCCAAAGTTTAATATTGGCTGGATAATAAAAACGCTGATGAGGAAACTCATTAAGCCTGTCATCAGGGCCACCAGCAATGTGGGCTTTTGCAGCCACTTTTTTCCATACACGACGTTGGGGAGGATGGCAAATAGAATTCCCAGGCAATAATGTGCAGTCCAGCCAACAAATAACGCCTTGTCCATAAGCTGACTTTGCAAAACCGGATTCAGATGGGAAACGATCCATTGCCCCACCAGCAAAAGACCGTGAGAATGTACCCCGAACATTTTCAGAACAAGCGTCCAGACATCTGTCGCCAGTGTACCCGCAATACCTGTAAGTATGGTTTTTTGTATAAGTTTCATACTCGTTGCCTATTGAAAAGGCAAAAGTATAAACGGCTGCTGCAGGCCTGATAGGACAAAAGCGAGCTTATGTAGGATTATGTAAAATGCTTTCTGAAAGCTTCCGGCGAATAGCCCGTGTGCTTTTTAAAGAAGCGGATAAAATAGGAAACATCCTCGTAGCCCAGGTGCCAGGATATCTGGTTCACCTGGTTGGTGGTTGCCAAAAGATAGCGCTTCGCTTCCAGCAAAATGTAGTCATTGATTAGCGATGAACTCGGTTTCCCTAATACTGTTTTTGTAATCGTGTTCAGCTGGTAGGTGGTCAGGCGCATTCTTTCCGCATACCAATGTACCTGCTTCTGGCTGGAAATATGCTCAGCGATCAATTCCCTGTACTCCTCCAGTCGCTCCAACTGATAAGATATTTTTTCATCGGGCGTGCCTGCCAGCTCCTGTGCCTGACGCAGTAATTCCACCAGTAAAAGCTGAAGATTCACCTGAATGACGAGCTCATACCGATCCTTCATTTCCCGGCTTTCCTGA
>JBCNOR010000438.1:0-4839 GCA_039593785.1 Niabella sp.
GTTAAAAAACCTTATTAAGTTAAAGGAAGACCAGGTGAAGCAAAATATCGATAATGTCTATCAAACCCTTAGTGATGAATTTGGACAAAGAAGAGAACAGTTTATTAAGGAGGCGAGCCGCGATTATGGTACGCTCTTTTCTCAAAGAGGTTTTTTTGAGCCGCTAAAAGCTGTATCAATCGGGTCCAAAATAAGCAGCAGCGAAATTGAAAAGATCATTAATAATGCTTTAGAAAAGGCAGGTCTGAGTAAAATGAAGTATGAGTATTGTTTCTTTTCGGGCTTGCTAACTAACCGGAATCCAACTATAGAAAAGCAATCTCCTCATTTTTGGGAGGCATCGGAAGATACAGTACGAAATTATAGTCCGGATTATAAACTCATCAGAGCACTACCCGGTTCCGATTCAGATGGCATTACTAAAGATGAAAACCTGGCCTTGGTAGTATTAAACTGGAAGTCTCATGTTAAGCAGGCAATAATATGGAACGTTGCCCTGGCAATACTGTTTACATTAGTAATTGTTTCCGCATTCTACCTCACTGTATATACCATGCTGCGACAGAAGAAGCTGGGAGAAATTAAAAATGACTTTATTAATAATATGACCCATGAATTTAAGACGCCCATTGCTACCATTTCGCTTGCGGTGGATGCCTTGAAGAATGAACGGGTGATGGGCGACAGGGATAAGCTTAATTATTTTAGTGGCATCATTAAGGAAGAAAACCAGCGAATGAATAAGCAGGTAGAAACTATTTTAAAAGCATCGCAGTTTGAAAAGCGCGAGGCGGAAATAGATTTAAAACCCCTGCATGTACATGAGATTATTGAAAATGTAGTTGATAATTTCCAGCTACAGTTACACGAGAAGAACGGTGATTCTGTTTTGAATCTTGGTGCTACCAAAGACCTGATCAATGCCGATGAAGTACATTTTACCAACCTCGTTAATAATCTTATTGATAATGCGGTTAAGTATTCAAAAGATAATGTTCCGATCCAGCTAAAAATATCTACTTCCAATACCTCCAACGGAATCCTCATCAAGTTTGAGGACAATGGTATCGGGATGAGTCGCGAAACGCAGAAGCGTATTTTTGAAAAATTTTACCGGGCTCATACCGGCAACCTTCATAATGTAAAAGGGTTTGGTTTAGGACTCAACTACGTTAAATCGGTAGCTGACTCCCATAACGGAACGGTGAAAGTAGACAGCGTATTGGGTAAAGGCTCTGTTTTTACAGTAGAGTTCCCGCTGTCCAAAGGCTAAAATTTGTTTTTCCACATCATACTTTCTACCGGCTTTTCGGGCTGGCTGCTGTATTTGGCATTTTTTTTCTGGTTGTATTTTATTTCAATATCTCCTTCCACGGGGAAATAGATCAGTTGCCCGACAGGCATGCCTTTATAAACCTTCACGGGTTGCTTTACCGATATTTCCAATGTCCAGTGCCCGCAAAAGCCCACATCGCCTTTGCCAGCTGTAGCATGAATGTCAATGCCTAGTCGCCCTGTTGAAGATTTGCCTTCCAGGAAGGGCACATGTGCATGTGTTTCGGTATACTCCAACGTAACGCCCAGGTAAAATATGTGGGGATATAACACAAATCCTTCGTCGGGTATTTCGAAGTATTCAATTTCATTATGCTTTTTCGCATCTAATACATGCGCCTTGTAGGTAGCCAGCCATTTACCTAAATGGATATCATAGCTGTTACTGCCCAGGCATTCCCGGTCATAAGGCTTAATAATAATAGTGCCTTTTTCCATTTCCTCTTGTATCCTGGTATCTGAAAGAATCATTTTTTTTGATTGACTGTTGGCTAATATTTATGGACTCTCGGCCATCGACTATATTTGCGCAATATAAAATTAATAGCCGCACTATGCCTGTTTTTTTTCAACAAGATATTAATGAGCATACAAGACTGGGTATCTGGAGGATAGTAGAGGATGAGGCTTTTTTTAAGCAGCTGGTGCCTTTGCATAGAGAAGTTACTCATCCGCATAAACGCCTGCAACACCTGGCAGGGCGCTTCCTGCTCAAATATCTTTTCCCCGATTTCCCCTCTCAGCAGGTGCAGATTGCGGATACAAGAAAACCATTTTTACCTGATGAAGCCTACCATTTTTCCATATCCCATTGCGGCGACTATGCGGCAGCCATTGTAAGCCGGACCAACCGTGTGGGGATTGATATAGAAATTCCTACTGATAAAGTTTTGCGGGTAGAACATAAATTTATAAGTCCTGACGAGCAGCAATGGCTTGCCCCGTTAACGTTGGAGACAGCCACGCAGGTGTGGAGCGCCAAAGAAGCGGTATACAAATGGTATGGCGAAGGATTGGTAGATTTTAAACAGCATATTCAATTGAAAGGTTACAAGAATCCCGGCGTATTTAGCTGTTACTTTAGTAAAAGCCAGACCTCGATGGATATTCACCTGGCAATGTTGCCACCGCTTTGCCTGAGTTTTATATATTGCGCGTCATCCTGAAAGGATCGGGATTGATCAGCTACAGCGGCTCCTCGAAGTCCAGCAGGTTGAGGTCCACGTTTTCCAAACCGCTGATACCATCAATGGAACCTCTTATATGGGTGGCGTTGAGCAATACTTTTTCCAATTGCTTTTCCCTGGCCTTCCACAATCTTTCCATAGCATCCCTTTCTTTCTGAATGCTCATTTTCATGCTCAAAAAACCTTCACGTATCGCTTTCCACTGTTCTGCAAATTCGGGACTTGTTAAATAGCTATATAACATATTCATCTTATCGCCCTTGTTTTCCTGGCTTTTAGAGGCATTGTAAATTCTAAAAATCCCGTCCCTTAAAACGGAGGCAAGGGCCCTGGCTTCCGAAAAACTACAGATCCACACCCCATCTTTTTCGCCAAAGCAATCCATGTCTTTAGGGTAACGGCGGGTTACTAAAATGGCCATGTCGGCTCCCATCGATCGCATATCTGCCTTTAGCTTTTCTATCCACTCTCCACCGAAGTTTTCAGCTCGTTTGCTTTCCCAGATGATGCGCCCGCACTCAGCCCCCAGGTTATTCCGGACCACCTGTATACAGTCTGCGCCCCGCACTCCTTTGCCCACTTCCTCAATCCTGTCAAAGGGAAAGGATGTACTGAGCAATTCTTCCAGCGCCAGTTCCTGGCTTTCTCCCTGTAATTGCATAGAACCCTGTTCTGCCTTGCGTTTCATTTCACTGGCCAGTTTTTTCTGGTCTTCCAGTTGCTTTTCCAGTTCCCTTAATTTGAGCTGGTATTCTGTTTCTTTTTGGGCTGATTTGTCGGCTTCAATTTTCCGCAGGCTTTCGGCTAATTTTTCTCTTTCCTCTGTAAGTTTCCTTTGAAGCGTTAATTCCAGTTCAGCTTCTTTATTTTTTAATTCCTGCTGTTGTTTCAAAAAATCTGCTTCGCGCTGCCTGGAAAGTTTCAATTTTTCTTCATTTTCTTCGTTAGCTTTTTGAAGCAGGGAGAGCTTGTTTTCAAAATCACTGCTCACACTTTTTGTTATTTGCTCTTCGAGTTGTTTTTGCAAAGAGGTTTTCTCTGCCTGCAGCTTTTGTAACCATTCGGCTTCTTTCTTTTGAAGCTCAACCTGGTGCTCTTCTGTTTTTTTTCGTTGCCAGTCTGTAACCTTTGCACGAAGTTCCTTTTCCACTTCTTCCCTGATCGCTTCGTTGGGTTCAAACTCGCTGCCGCAGCTGGGGCATTTTATTTTTGTAGACATTGTGCAATTTCAATAAATTATTGATAAAACGGAAATGAGAGCTCAAAATTATCCTCATAATAAAAAACAATAGCCATCCCGTTGAGGATGGCTATTGCAACTAGCTAAAACAGTGGTACTGATTAAGCTTCGTTTTCTTCTTCTGTTTTTAAATCATACTGCTTTGCATTCAGCAATTCCTGGTTAGTTGCTGCGTAGAAGGTATTTACATATTTACCTACTGCGCTTGCCAGCGATGCTGTTGACTCTATATTTGTTTTAGATATTGTTGTAGTGTCTTTGGGAACGCTTGTTGTATCTGTAGGAGTAGGTGTCTCCGTTGTATCAGGTACAGGCGTTTTTGTAGTATCTGTCTGAGCCATGGCTGTTCCTAAAATAAAAGTAGAAGCTGCTACCAGTACAAATTTTGTTGCAATTTTTTTCATGATATAAAGGTTTTAAGTTTAATAATGATCACTTGTCTGTCTGGTTAGAGGAGCAAGTGTCTGTATATTAAAAACGCAGGAAGGGTTCCGTTATATACAAAGGTTTAGTTAATAGAAACTATAATATTTCTAAAAAAGAAGTATCTAAATTAGATAACTTAAATAGCCCCATAAAGTCATATTTTATATTTTTTAGAATAGAGGTTTATGTATTATGGATTTATTTTCTTTATAAACGAGGGTATAAAAAAAGCCCCACCATAGGGTGAGACTGTAGGTATCCGTTATTATTAGTTTATGCAACCGGCTCCAGATACTGGGCATAAGCATATCCTTCTTCTCCGTCGTTGGTGCGAACAGACCACCAGAGGTCGTTAGCTTTACTTACCAAAGTGATGATTTCATCTTTTGCAGCTTTACCAACAATAGGTTGATCGGTGCCCGGGCCTTTCCTGATGTTCAGGTTCGACTCCTGCGTAATCACACGTACCTGGCTGCCGGCTTCTGCTTTGGCATTTACGTTCAATACCAAATCGCCGCTGGCATAGTTAGGGTCAATCTGGTTGTAAACATCCCAAAGCTGATCCTTTACAGCTCCGCTTGGAGCATCGCCATCAATGTATAAAACGCCGTCCTGTTCTCTAACAGCAAGGTTGCTTACTCCTGCTGCATT
>JBCNOR010000439.1:0-4834 GCA_039593785.1 Niabella sp.
ATGTAATTAAGCATATAGGCCCTGACAATATTATTAGATTTTTCGCTTTCATATTTGCTGAGTTTCTTAATAATTAGGATTTTGTTTTAATCTGCCCCCACTGAAATCAATTTGTACTTGTGGTATGGGAAAAACTTCGTGCTTTCCTGATACAAAAGGTTTACCGGCGGCCTGCATTACTGAAGCAGCCTGACCGGTTCGAACCAGATCGAAAAAGCGATCGGCTTCCATAGCCAATTCTACCCTTCTTTCTTTCCACACATCTGCCACCGTGGCAGAAGTTGTTGTAAGCCCGGCCCTGGCTCTAACTTTGGATAAAGGAGTAAGTGCATCTTTACCGCTGCGCGCTGCCGCTTCTGCATTAATCAGCAGCACTTCAGCATACCTCATCAATCTTATGTTTTTGGGCCGGTTATCTTTATCGGTTAACAGCCCATTACAGGCAAGACTTTCCAGGAACGGACTATGATAAGCCTTATAGTTGTATCTTTCGCTTACTACGGCAGGTTGCGCCGGTATAGTAAAGCCATCCCAAAGGACGGTTGGTGCGTTACTGGTGAAAATAATAGTTGCGGCTCTTCTTTTGTCGTTTGCTTCATAAGCGGCAGCCAGATTAGCCGAAGGAGTATTCAATCCGAATCCCAGATCGCCACCGGTCCATAGTTGACCATTTACTGTCTGATTAGGAAAAGAACCTCTGGGAGCCTGGAAATTACTGTAGTTCTTACTGATGGCATTACAAGAACCGTCTGTCGCTCTGTTGGGCCCGGTTTGTACTTCGAAAATAGATTCGATGTTATTGACACCGCCCTCATTTACCGAAGTGGCTTTTTCTCTGAATACTTTTGCATAGTCTGTTGCAAGATCGTATTTATTTGAGCTAATTACCGCAAGTGACATATCATAAGCACCTTGCCAGTTTTGCTGATACAAGTAAACCTTTGATAACAGGGCCTGGGCGGCGCCCTTAGTAGCCCGGCCAACTATCGCTCCTGCATCTCCTTTTGCAGGTAGGTTGTCTACCCCATATAATAGATCTTCTATAACCTGGGCGTATATTTCTTCTTTTGTAGCTCTTGTCTGAAATTCACTGTTGTTTTGCTCTGCAGGAGTGATGACCTTTATTATTTTTGGAACACCGCCAAAAATTCTAACCAGATTGAAGTAATAAAGACCTCTTAAAAAACGAACTTCACCAACCAACCTCTTTTTAACAGATTCTTCATAAGTACCGGCTTCCAGAACACTGAGCGCCTCATTAATTCCCCCAATAGAACTATAGTATTCTTTCCATACATCATTAAAAATTCCTGTATTAGGCGTATGAGTAAAGTTGTCTAAAAAAATACCATCGAATCCGGGGTCAGAGGCAACAGACCCTTTGTCACTGTCATCAGATGTAACATCACCCAATATCACAAACTTTAACCCCACAGTTCCTTGCAGATAGAGCGTGTTGTACACTCCTGCTACCAGCCTGTCGGCCGCCGCCGGATCAATTAAAGCCTGATCTCTTGTCAATTTTCCCTGTGGAGGTACATCAAGAAATCCTCTTTTACAGCCAGTAAAAAAAATTATGGCCCACAGCGGTAACAATACACATTTATAAATTAAGTTTTTCATTACGAATTCTTTTAAGTTTTTAGAAGCTTAGATTTAAACCAAGTACATAAGTTCTTACCGCCGGGTAAGTATTTAAATCTACACCCTGAGAAAGAGAAGCTACTCTTGCGTCTGCATTAACGGTTAAAATTTCCGGCGTAAATCCGCTGTAAGGTGTAATAGTGAACAGGTTCTGTGCCGAAAGATATATTCTACAATTGGATACCTTCGCTCTGTCTAGCCATGACGTTTTGAGTGTATATCCCAGTGTCAGGTTATTAAGGCGGAAGAAGTCACCACTTTCAATAAAGTAAGTGGAAGCCGGTAACGCCCCGGTGATGGCGCGCGGCACTTTTGTATTGGTATTGTTAGGTGTCCAGCGATCTTTCGCAATAGCAGCTTCAATATTATCAGTAAGTTGATTGGTGCCTCGCGCAGCTTTCTTGCCATTGTAAATTTTAGCGCCAGCGAGACCGAAAGAACCAAAGCTCAGGTCAAAGCTTTTGTAACTCACATTACCGTTAAATCCGTAAGTTACTTTGGGCTGGTAAGAACCGGAAAATGCTCTGTCAAAATCGTTAATAACGCCGTCAGGAGTTCCATTGGGACCACTCAGATCTAAATAAATTAAATCACCGGCCCTGGCATTAGGCTGTGCTGAAGCATCAATTTGAGCCTGATTCTGAAAAATTCCTACCGCTTGTAAAACATAGTAGCTGGCGATGGGATGGCCGTTGTCGGTTCTTGTAACATTATAATTACCTGCGGTACCTCCAATAAGTGGCTGTCCGCCGTTCAATTTTTCAATATTGTTTTTATTATAAGCTATATTGCCATTTAATGAATAAGTCCAATCATTACCGACTTTATCATTCCAGTTCAAACTTAACTCTGCCCCTTTATTAGATATGGTAGTAGCATTTGTTATATATTTATTGTCAACATCGTAAACAACGCTTGAAAGAGGGATTTCTATTAATGCATTATCCGTTTGCTTTTGATAAAGATCGATGCTACCGCTCAACTTATTTTTTAGGATACCAAAATCCAAACCGATATTAATCTCTTTGGTAATTTCCCATCGGATATTAGGATCAAAAGCCTGGTTGAAAGCTATTCCCTGAATGGCTGTACTGCCATAAGGAAAATAGTAAGGAAGATTCTGAGTTGCTACGGGTATAAACTGATTAGACTCAATATTATCATTACCTTTTGCTCCATAGCCTAATCTTAACTTCAATACATTAAAAGTTTGCTGATTTTCCATAAAAGCCTCCTCTGTGATATTCCATCCAATTGCGGCAGAAGGGAAGTAGCCGTATCTTTGAGTAGATCCAAATTTGGATGAGCCATCAGCTCTAAAAGTTGCAGTAATCAGATATCGGTTATCGAAGCCATAATTGACACGTCCAAGATAAGACAAACGGGTTCTCAGATCTCCGGAATTTTCCACGGTCTGACTGCCCGCAGCGCCTGCATTTAAATACCATTGATCTTGATTGACAGGTACGTTTAACGCTGTTCCTTTAAAATTGTTGGACCTGAATTTTTCGGCTACAAAACCAGCTAACACTGTTAAATTGTGTTTCTCAAAAGTTTTTGTATAAGTTGCTGTATTATCCCAGATTAAGGTAGACCAATCATTTTTTTCAAGGGTCAAAGTACTCACTGTCCTGGATTGATTACCTCCGTTTTCAAGGAAGGTGGAGGTATCGCTCAGGAAGGGATACGCATAAGTTGTGGTCTTTGCATAGTTAAGGTCGAAGTTTAGTGCAGACCGAATAGTGAGGTCTTTGATTGGTTTCAGGTCTATCCCAAAATTTCCCTGGATTCTATTAGTAATTACATTATTATAGCTTTTATCGATAGATAGCAAGGGATTGGACACATTACCGGCCAGAGATGTATTACCATATTTTTCGCCGATTTTAGAAGCTACATAAGGTGACGCCCGATAAGCATTACTGAAAGCGTCAAAATTGGCACCGTTCGCATCACCTCGCGTATACGATAATTGCGAATTAAATTTGAGCCATTTATTTAACGTGTATTCATTGTTTGATCGAAGTGTGAATCTTTCAAATTTGTTTCCTTTTTGTATACCCTCATCCGCCAGATAACCTCCGCTCATAAAAAATATAAATCGCTCATTACCTCCCGACATTGACAAATTATGCGAATGTTGAGATGCTTTTCTCAAAATTGCATCATACCAATCAGTATTGTTACCCACAAGCTTATTTGGGTCGATCAGGTTTGCTCCGCTTCCATAATAATTATTCGCTTCATTCAAGTAACCTGCATATTGCTTCTCTCCAGCCATATCAACCAAATTAGTAGCTTCCTTTATTGCAGCAGTACCCGTATAGTTAAAAGTCGTTTTCCCAGCTCTTCCTTTCTTTGTTGTGATGATGATCACCCCATTGGCTCCCCGCACACCATAGATCGCACTGGCCGATGCATCTTTCAAAATATCCATTGTTAAGATATCAGCATTATTTAGATTCCTGATGTCGTCTGTCAATACGCCGTCCACAACATATAAAGGATTAACACCTGCTAAAACTGACCCGGTACCACGAAGACGAACATTCGGATTAGAATTGGGTTCCCCTGAGCCAATAACCTGTACACCAGCCACCTTTCCCTGCAAAGCCTGCGTAGCTGTTTGTACAGGCTGCCTGGCCAACTCATCGCCTTTTACAGAGGCAACGGACCCGGTCAGGTCTCTTTTCCTTGCAGTACCATAACCGATCACCACTACCTGCTCCAGGCTTTGGGATGATGCTGTTAGCACTACGGCCAGTTCACTGCGACCGTTCAACGCCTCTTCTTTTTCAGTATAACCTACCGATGAAAATACCAATACAGCATTGGCGTCAGGAACAACAATGCTGAAGTTTCCCGAAGAGTCAGTAGCAGTACCTGTGGTAGTACCTTTAACCTGTACCGACACATTAGGCAGGGCCGAGCCCGCCTCACTCATTACGCTCCCTTTAACAGTAGTTTGTTGCGCCAAACCTGCACTGCTGAAAAAGAGCGTCACAAAAAACAAGAGTATTCCGGCCCGATTCCGGTTACAGATACGCAGAGGTATACACCTCATGATTTGCAAGCCTTTCATTTAAGATGGTTTAATTAATAAAGAATTCAGTTTTCATGAGAATACGGTGATAGCACTAGCAACAAGGCCAACAACCGTTAGTTAATACAAAGCTAATGTGTTTTAAAT
>JBCNOR010000044.1:0-14982 GCA_039593785.1 Niabella sp.
GCTGGCGTTCGCCATCTTCGATCGCCAGGGCAAGATGCTGCTCAACGACGGCGAGAACGGTGCCGACGTGAATTAGTGGATAACTCATAATTCACATTTATTACAAAATTAGAAGTTTATTGTTTTCCACAGGAAGTCAAGAGTAATTCACATAAGCATTTGATGCCTGCCCTCATTTCAGGCTGGTTATACACAAAAATGTGGATTATGCATTCTTAATAAAATTCCGGTTCATTTTAATTTTACATTGTGTTAATATCTGAGGTATAATTTTAGTGAAACTAACTTTTTCGGGAACCTCACCAGCCTGATCAATTTTTACGACCTAATAATCACATTTCATATAAACGTTTCACAGGGGGATATCCACATTTTTGAAGGCCTATTCACATATCTTTGGGGAGAAATAGTGTTATAAACACCGCTTTGTAACGATGATCGTTTCAAAAACGGCTGGTTGGTACACGTTGCTTGTATGAAGGCATCTTTTATCTTAATCCGTAACCCGGTTGTGTAAAACAACCGCACCTGTTCATAAACAGGGTAAAATGTTTCAAAAAAGTTAGTATGAAGAAGTTATTTGTTGTTTTTTCGGTTCTGCTGTTTTCAATTGCTGTAAGGGCTGATGAGGGAATGTGGTTACCCCAGCTGCTGGATGCATTGAATGAGAAAAGAATGAAGTCGCTGGGTATGAAAATGGACGCCAGCGATATCTATAATGTGAATAAAGGAAGTCTTAAAGATGCCATCGTAAGCTTTGGAGGTTTTTGCACCGGTGAAGTTATTTCAGATAAGGGGTTGGTATTAACCAACCATCATTGTGGATTTGATGCTATTCAAAATCACTCTACACTGGATCATAATTTTATAAGAGATGGATTTTGGGCAAAATCCAATGCAGAAGAGCTGCCCAATGCCGGTTTGTTTGTAACTTTTATTGTAAGAATAGAAGATGTAACCGATGTGGTATTGAAAAATGTGAATAATACCCTGGCCGAGAACCTGCGCCAGTCGCTGGTAGACAAAAATGCAAAACAACAACTGAACGAAGTAAAAAAAGAAAGCTACCAGGGCGCCTTTATCCGTCCTTTTTTTGAGGGCAATAAATATTACCTGTTTGTAACTGAAACCTATAATGATGTACGCCTGGTGGGAGCGCCACCATCATCAATAGGAAATTTTGGAAAAGATACGGACAACTGGATGTGGCCCAGGCATACCGGTGATTTCAGTATGTTTAGAATTTACGCAGGAAAAGACAATAAACCGGCGCCTTATTCACCCGATAATGTGCCTTATAAGCCAAAAAAGTCTTTATCAATTGCTATGAATGGCACGAACGAAGGAGACTTTACGATGGTTTTTGGTTTCCCAGGTCGAACTACAGAATACCTACCCAGCGAAGCCGTGAACCAGATCATGACGGTAAATGATCCCGCTAAAATTGCGATAAGAGACAAGGCCCTCGCTGTTATTGACCGGTATATGCGTTCAGATGAAGCTATTAAAATTCAATACGCTTCCAAATATGCCGGTATCAGCAATGCATGGAAAAAATGGCAGGGAGAGGTTTTGGGACTCACTAATACCAATGCAGTAGCCAAAAAACAAAAATATGAAGCGGAGTATACCCGTTTATTGAATAATAACCCTGCATTGAAAGCCAGCTATGGTAATGTGCTGAACCAGCTCAACGAGGGGTATAAAAAAATAAAAAATTTCGCGCTAACGCGCGATTATTATCTTGAAACGACCAGCAAAATAGAATTATTTAATGTGGTGCAAAGAATAAGGGCATTACATTCTAAAAAAGATAAACCCGAATATGCGGAAGCCCTGATATCCGAAATTAAATGGATGGACAATTATTTAAAGGATATGAACATTACAGTAGATAAAGACCTGTTCGCTGCTATGATGCAATTGTACCTGGAGCAGCCATCGGGTTATATTGCACCGCGCGCAAAAGAGGAGTTTGCAAAATTCAAAGATTATAAAGCCTGGGCCGATGATTTATATCATAAAAGCATCTTCGCCGATCAGCAAAAAATAAAGGACTTGCTAAGTAAAGATCCCGGAAAATTATTTAAAGCATTGTCTACTGACCAGGGCGCTCAACTGGTTCTCTCGATCTCTAATTTATACGATAATGAAGTAGCGCCTGAACTGAACAAGATACAGACCTCCATCAACCAGCTGCAAAGGTTGTATATGAAAGCGCAGATGGAAGTGTTTACTGATAAAACATTTTACCCCGATGCCAATAGTACCTTAAGAGTGGCTTTTGGAAATGTTAGCGGCTACTCCTCTCCCACAGGAAAAAAATATGAATACTATACTTACCTAGATGGAGTTATGGAAAAGTACAAGCCGGGAGATTATGAGTTTGATGTGCCTGAGAAACTGCAGGAGCTGTATCGAAAAAAAGATTATGGAAAGTACGGAACCAGCGGAAAGATGCCGGTTTGTTTTATAGCATCTAACCATACTACAGGGGGTAATAGCGGAAGTCCGGCACTGGATGCGCATGGAAACCTGGTAGGCTTAAATTTTGACCGGGTTTGGGAAGGAACCATGAGTGATGTGAATTACGACCCATCTATTTGCCGGAATATTATGGTAGATATAAGATATGTGCTGTTTATTGTGGATAAGTTTGCGGGCGCCGGGCACCTGGTAAATGAAATGAAGCTGGTGTATCCAAAAAATGCTAAAGTCCGTAGTACTTCCGATCTTATTAAATAGTTCCAAAAATAAACCACCGGATTTTAGTTAACTTTAAGAAACAAAAATACAACTATGGTAAACAATAAGCACATAGCCACTTTTATACTGGGTGCGCTGGCCGGGCTGGCAGCAGGCAAGTATGCCAGTATGAGCGATGAAGAAAAAGAAAAATTAATGGCCAATCTTAAAGAAAAAGCCAATAATTTAAAAGACGAAGCAGTAAAAACAGCGGGCCAGGCAAAAGACTATTTTTCGGAGCTGACTACCAAAGGAACCGATGCTATAAAAGAGCATTTTCCCGGAGCCGAAAAATGGATGAATGATATTTTTGGTAATAAAGAAACAACGGCGGCAACAGATGCTGAACCAGATCAGCCGAAGAGTTAGCAAAAACTATACAATAAAAAAGGAAGCGAATCCGCTTCCTTTTTTGTATAACTTATAAAAGCTGGTTCGGATTGGGGATCAGCTTTAAAATTTTATGCAGGTTTTCCTGGTAATGCTTTTTATCGAGCTTATAATAAAAAGCACCTTTTTTAGAATTGCTTTTATCTTTTTCCTTTTGTTTGATCAGGAGCTTTGTGGATAACATCTTGCGACTAAAATTACCTTTGTCAAAACTGGTATCGAAAACATCTTCAAACAAACTCTGTAACAGGGGAAGTGTAAATTTCTCCGGCAATAACTCAAACAAAATAGTATGCGAAGCCGCCTTGTACTGTAATTTTTTCTGCGCCAGGTGCACCATATCATTATGGTCAAATATCAGGTTGGGAAACTCTTTTATATTAAACCATTGCGCTTCAAAATCAGTGTTGATAGATTCTTTGTATTTATTGATATCTATCAGCGCAAAATAAGCAACAGAGATCGTTCTTTGTACCGGGTCTCTGTCCGGAGAAGAAAATGTTTGATATTGCTCCAGGTAAATTCCCTCCAGCCCCGTAAGGCTTTTCAGGATACGGTTGGCAGCCGTTTCAGCACTTTCATTCTCGTTTACGAAGCCGCCCATTAAACTCCACTTACCTTTCTCAGGTTCCAGTCCACGCTTTACCAATAGTATTTTCAGCCTTGTCCCATCAAAGCCAAAAACAATACAGTCTACCGCTACGGTAAACTTGGTGATGTGCTGATATCTTTTCTCCTTAGTCAAAGCTTGAATGGATTAAAGGTTATAAAGAATATGAAAGTAAAAATAAAAGACAAAAATAAAAGATTTTATTTGTCATAAAAACAATTAAATTTGATTTACTTGTTTTAACGAATTGCGTTCATGCTAAAATAAAGATTTGCATCATTTAACATAAAACAAAACGACACAATGCGGAGAAATATTTTTCTGTTACTGGCTTTAGCGATTGGAATTTATACGCAGGCCCAGGATAAGACATTTGTAGTTTCGGTGAATAAGCCTGTAGCTCCTATTCAGCCCACTATGTGGGGTGTTTTTTTTGAAGATATCAATTTTGGAGCTGACGGAGGCATTTATGCGGAGTTGGTCAAAAACCGCTCTTTTGAGTTTATAAAACCATTGATGGGCTGGAAAGTAGATCAACAGCCGGTTGAAGAAGGTGCTGTATTGATTCAAAACAGGGGTATAGCCAATACAGCCAATCCACGCTTTGCAAGAGTTTCCGTTAATAACCGGAAACGTGGCAGCTTATCTATCACTAATGAAGGGTTTCGTGGTATGGGTATTAAGAAGGGTTTACGCTACGACTTTTCTACATTGTATAGGTCTGTATCCGGAAAAGTGAAATTATATGTAGAGCTGTTAAATGCCAGCAAGGAAGTAATTGGTACAACCGAACTGGCTCCTGCCGAAACCAAGGACTGGTCGAAATTAAAGGCAAGTTTAACCGCCAACGCAACTGAGGAAAAAGGATCGATGCGCCTGGTATTGGAAGGAAATGGCATCATCGATCTGGATATGATCTCTCTTTTTCCGGAGGATACCTGGAAGAACAGGCCGGGTGGTATGAGAGCTGATATGGTGCAGATGCTGGCTGATATGAAGCCGGGTTTTATACGCTTCCCCGGGGGCTGTATTGTAGAAGGTTATGATCTTGCACAAAGATACCAGTGGAAAAAAACGGTAGGCCCGATAGAAGAAAGACAGCTAAGCATAAACCGCTGGAACAATGAATTTGCGCACCGCCCGGCGCCGGATTATTTCCAGACCTTTGGCCTGGGCTTCTTTGAATACTTTCAGCTATGTGCCGATATTGGCGCTGAGCCCTTACCTATATTAAATTGTGGTATGGCCTGCCAGTTCAACTCGGGTGAAGTGGTACCATTAGACCAGATACAGCCTTATATAGATGATGCATTGGATTTAATAGAATTTGCAAACGGAGCTATAACCACTAAATGGGGAAAGCTACGTGCCCAAATGGGACATCCCGAACCGTTTCATTTAAAAATGCTGGGCGTAGGTAATGAGAACTGGGGACCACAATACCTGGAACGTTTTAAAGTTTTTCAAAAAGCTTTGAAGGAAAAGCATCCTGAAATTAAACTAATAGCCAGTTCGGGCACCGACCCGGTGGGTGAAAGGTTTAACCTATTGAATACGGAACTACGTGCACTGAATACTGATTTTATAGATGAGCATTACTATCGTCCCCCTCAATTCTTTTTCAGTAATATTAACCGCTATGATCACTATCCGCGAAACGGTTCAAAAGTTTTTGCCGGTGAGTATGCATCGCATGTGCCCAATACAAATGGGGCTGTAAAAAGCAACTGGCTGGCGGCACTTTCCGAAGCTGCATTTTTAACAGGTATCGAACGTAATGCCGAAGTGGTGCAAATGGCTTCTTATGCACCGTTGTTTGCACACTATGATGGCTGGCAATGGGCGCCCGATTTGATATGGATGAATAATCTTGAAATAGTGGGTTCGCCCAGCTACTATGTGCAGAAGCTGTATTCAGTAAATAAAGGAACAACAGTAATACCCATTCAGCGGGATAATAAAATTATAGATGGCAAAGACAGCTTATATGCTACAGCAGCTATTGATGCAGCATCAAAAGAGATCATCGTAAAAATTGTGAATGCGCTGCCAGGTGAACAAAAAATCAACTTGAATTTTGAAGGTGTAAAGAAACTGGCTCCTACTGCTGTTCATACCGTTTTGCAAAATGATGATTTAAATAAGATCAATACCATTGCTGATCCTGACGCTATAGCTCCCAAGGCCACCAACATTAAAATCTCGGGTAAAAAACCGACCATAGCCGTTAAGGGATATTCTTTTAATGTGATCAGAATAAAATACTCTTAATAAATAAGTAGTCATCTATAAAAAATTAAAACCCGCAGACGCGGGTTTTAATTTTTAGCAAGCTTCTTCAAGTACCGGTTCTTTATTGACTTCTTTACTGATACGGTATTCTTTTAAAGGCATCATTTTTTTGATCAGGAAAAAGCCGGCCAGTGCTGCTGCAATAAACAGCACATCAGTCAACCACAAATAATAATATCCGTAAGCTTCAATTATCTTAGTTGACAGGAACGGCGTAATAATAAAGGCCATTGAAAAGCCAAGCGAATTCAGCGCCATATAAGATCCTTTGTTATGAGCGCCTGCCCGTAAAGCACCTACTGTTGAGGTAAAAGGGAGCACCAATATTTCAGATAAACTGATCAATGAAATAGCAAGGTACAAAGCCCACAACTCTGTAGTAAGAAGATATATAACAAAACCCGGAATAATAAACAGGGTTCCCAATATAATACTGTTATATATTGAAAAGCGTTTTTGAACGATACTTACTATAACCATTTCAGTAAGTACAATAATAAAGCCGCTATAGCCCATCAATGTACCAATAGCTTCTTTACTCATACCCGCTTCTTCATCAAAGAACAAAGGCATGGCATTAAGTAGCTGGCAAAAGGGAATAAAGTAGAGCATGCATATAAATGCAAAGAACAGGTAGGGTTTATCCCGGTAAGCCGAAACCTGTTTGTTATTGTGTTCAGCAGGCATTACACTCACAGTGGCTTTAACCTTTTGTCTCTTTCGATTATTGAAATAGCTATAAAAAAGTATAGCGGCTATGAAGCAACCAATTGCATTACCCCAGAATAATAAATCGTAAGAGATGGCGGCCAGCAAGCCACCCAAAAAAGGACCGAAAGAAAAGCCCAGGTTGATGGCCATCCTGTTTAATGAAAAAGCACGCGTTAAATTCTCAGGCCTGGCATAACTGGTAATAGCGGCAGAGTTAGCCGGCCTGAACAGATCGGCTATAAACGACAGCGTAAAAATACCTGCGGACAGTGCTTCAACGGTATGGAATTTTCCGATTAAGATATACAGCGGCGCTGCCAGGAAAAGGCTCAGACATTGTACTTTGAAACTACCGAATTTATCGGTGAGCCATCCCCCCGCAATATTTCCTAACAGGGAGCCTAATCCAAAAAAGCTCAAAACAATACCTGCTTCTTCCAAAGAAAAATGCAGCTGATCGCGCATATAAATAGCCATAAAGGGAAGCACCATGGCACCCGTTCTGTTGATCAGCATTACCAGGGCCAGCATCCAGGCAGGCGTTGAAAGACCCCTGTAAGCGTCTATATATAAATTAAAAAATCTCCTTGTTTTCATTCGTAAATGGTTATTGATTTTAGTCGAATACCCGCCCGGATGACCCGTTCGGACGGGGTACCTTTGATGATTAAATTTTCATTACCCTGTCCAAAGGTTCAAGAACTCCGTTGGAGACTCCTTCGGAGTGTGATAAAAATGAAATTTTAATCGTGTCGGTTTCATTGAGGTTCTTTTACAGCATTAAAAAAGCCCGGTACGTTAGCGGTACCGGGCTTTAATTATAAATGTTTTTATAATTAAGAGTTCATACTCGCCAAAAATTCTTCGTTGCTCTTGGTACCCTTCATACGCTTCAATAATTCCGACATCGCCTCTTCTGTTTTCATCTCAGCCAGGTAAACACGCAGTAAATTCATTCTTTGCAGTACCTCTCTGTCTAATAACAGGTCATCGCGGCGTGTAGATGAAGCGGTAAGATCAATTGCAGGGTAGATACGTTTATTAGCTAATCTCCTGTCTAACTGAAGCTCCATATTACCGGTACCTTTAAATTCCTCAAAGATCACTTCATCCATTTTGCTTCCGGTATCGATCAACGCGGTAGCCAGTATTGTTAATGAACCGCCATTTTCAATTTTACGGGCGGCGCCAAAAAACTGTTTTGGCTTTTGCATCGCATTGGCTTCCACACCACCGCTTAATACTTTACCAGACGCAGGTGATACGGTATTGTGCGCACGGGCCAAACGTGTAATAGAGTCTAAAAGAATAATTACATCATGTCCGCACTCTACCAGTCTTTTTGCCTTTTGCAGTGCCACTGTAGATACTTTAACGTGCTTTTCTGCAGGCTCATCAAAAGTAGAAGCAATTACCTCAGCTTTTACGCTTCTTTCCATATCGGTAACCTCTTCCGGGCGTTCGTCTACCAGTACTACCATCAGGTAACATTCAGGATGGTTTTCTGCAATAGCATTGGCCACTGCTTTCAACAGCATCGTTTTACCTGTTTTAGGTTGTGCTACGATCAAACCACGCTGACCTTTACCGATCGGTGTGAATAAGTCGATGATACGTGTTGACAGGTCAGACGGACGTGTGAACAGGTTCAGTTTCTCGTATGGGAATAAAGGTGTTAAATAGTCAAATGGTACACGATCACGCACTTCTTCGGGGCTCTTACCATTGATCGTATCTACTTTTAACAGCGCAAAATATTTTTCACCTTCGCGGGGCGGACGTACAGCACCATGTACTGTATCGCCGGTTTTTAAACCAAATAGTTTAATCTGCGATGGAGATACATAAACATCATCGGGGCTGGAAAGATAATTATAGTCTGAAGATCTTAAAAAGCCATAACCGTCCGGCATCATTTCCAATACACCTTCGCTTAAAATAACGCCATCAAACTCAACGTTAAAGGCGGTTTCTTTTTCTTTCCTGGGGCTGAAGCTTTTTACAACAGGTTCTTCTATGACCACGGGTACCGGGTTGGCAAATTTTTCCGTGGCTTTAAAGGCCTGCTCGATAAAAGAAGCGGTAGCCGGATCGAGGCTAAATTCGTCTTTATCAGCAGATTCTTCGGTGTACTCTTCAACACCTTTATCCACATCAAAAAGATCGCCGGTTTCGGCTGATTCATCTTTTTTAGCGGCTGCTTTTTTCTTTTTAGCCGGAGCTTTGGCTTTTTTAGCCGGGGCCTTAGCTTTTTCAGAAGAAGCACCTTTAGCCTTCTCCTCTTTTTCTTCAGTTCCGTCGTCTTCAACAAAAGCTTCCTCAGTTCCTATAGAGGTAGTAGCTTTCACAATACGTTTTCTTTTAGGTTTTGCTTCCGTAGAGGTGGTTTTAGAGCCTGCTATAGCCTGGTTATCTAAAATCTGGTAAATAAGGGTTTGCTTATCTAATTTCTTCGCATCAGGAATATTCAACTGCTCGGCAATATCCAACAGTTCCGGAACGAGCATGTCGTTCAATTGTAAAATATCATACATAAGGGTAATCTTAATTAATCAAATACCGGCTTTAGCATGCTGATTAACAAAAAAAATAATTGAAATTGTTTTTTGGTGAACTCTTATTGAAATGAAAATCAATAATTAGCAGAGATGATCACAAGCCTTCGGGTCATTTCTTCTGCGAAATTAGGGAGAAATCGACAACCTTCAAAAATTTTTAATTGTTAAAAATCCGTCATTATTGATGTTTAACACACTGGAAGGAAAGTCCCGGGCACTTAAAAACTGCAGTTTGGTTATCGCCTGCCTGCCTGAATCGGCAGCCGGGTGAAAAGTACTCCCCGGCTTTTGAATAACAGGAAGAACAGAACCTTTTACAAAATGCCCGCTTTTATTAAGGTAAACCTTTAGCAAAGGAGCATATCCCATCGGCCCGTGTAAAGACATATTACCATAGGTGGCAAAATTTCCCAGGCTATAGGCAATCAGCTTCTCCTTATAAATCTCCATTCCGCGTGTTACATGCGGCCCGCTACCTATTACCAGGTCCGCTCCCTCGTCAATACAGTGATGTGCCATTTCGTACACATTGCCGCGGCTTTCGTTAAAGCTGGTTTCCTGCTTTCTGAGCACAGCTTCAGCATGAACACCTTCCGCGCCGCCATGAAAAAATATAACCACGATATCGGCTAATTCTTTGGCTTCTTTAATAACCGAACTTATTTTCCTGTAGTCATTTATATAAACATGCCGTCCACCGTGCCCCACGCCAATAAAGGCCAGGGTTAAACTGCCTTTTCGCAACAGGGCTATTTCACAATCATTTTTAAGACCTGAAAATGCAATTCCCTGCTCTTCCAGCGCTTTTTTGGTTTGCACAATACCCTCGTCTCCAAAATCGCCGCTGTGATTGTTAGCAATGCTTAAAAAATCAAAACCAGCGTCCTTAAAATAGGAGGCAAAATGAGGAGGCATCCTGAAAGCGTGGCAGTTTTTACCGGTTTTACATTTTTTGGAAACCGTAGTAGTGTCTGCAATAACACCTTCCAGGTTACCAATGGTAAAGTCCGCATCACGAAGTGTATCTTTTAACGGCTCCAGGATATTCCGTCCGGGCAACCTGCCGGAATTAGGATAGTTGCTACCTAACATCATATCTCCTACAGCAATAATGCTAATAAGCGAATCTTTCTCCTGGCTGGGTTTTGCAGCAGGTACCAGGGGCGCTTTGGGATACTGGGAGCAGGCGCACCACAAAAATATTGATAGTAAAAAAGCAGCGTTTCTCATAACAGCACCACAAAATTACGATAGAAGTATATCTGTCTTATGTTTTCTGTTTGAAGAAATTAAAAATTTTTTGGCATTTTTTCCCGGAAACAGGTATACGGGCCGCTCGTCTTATCTTTGCAGCCCTAAATAAAGTGAGATGTTTAACAAAAGGATCAAAATTAAAACGCTTTTGGCGCAGGATCCCGAAAGCTATCGGGAGCAGGAGGTAACGGTAATGGGTTGGGTACGTACTTTTCGTAACAACCAGTTTATAGCTTTAAATGACGGAAGCACGAATACCAATTTGCAGGTTGTGGCCGAGCTCGGAAAGTTTGATGAATCTCTTTTGAAAAGGATCACTACGTCTGCTTCTTTAAAAGTTACAGGAGCTATCGTTCCATCTTTAGGAAAGGGACAAACGATGGAACTGAAAGCGGCTTCGATAGAAATACTGGGAGATAGCGATGCAGAGGTTTACCCCCTGCAGCCTAAAAAGCACTCCCTGGAGTTCTTAAGAGAAAAAGCGCACCTGCGTTTCCGAACCAACACATTTGCTTCTGTTTTCCGCATCAGGCACGCGCTGGCATTTGCGGTTCATAAATTTTTCAATGATAAAGGATTTGTGTATTTACACACGCCTATCATCACTGCAAGCGATGCCGAAGGTGCCGGCGAAATGTTCAGGGTAACTACCCTTCCCTTTGAGAACACGCCCAAAAATGAAGACGGATCTATCAATTTTAAAGAAGATTTCTTTGGGAGATCGACCAATTTGACCGTAAGTGGCCAGTTGGAGGGAGAGTTAGGAGCCACAGCGTTTGGTGAGATCTATACTTTCGGTCCTACTTTCAGGGCAGAAAACAGTAATACAGCGCGCCACCTGGCCGAGTTTTGGATGATTGAACCGGAAATGGCTTTTTACGACCTGGAAGACAATGCCAACCTTGCAGAAGAGTTTATTAAGTACATTATCCGTTATGTATTGGAGAACAACCGTGAAGACCTTGACTTTTTAGCGTCGAGACTTGCGGATGAAGAAAAACAATTGCCACAGGACAAGCGCAGTGAAATGGGCCTGATTGAGAAACTGGAATTTGTGATCAATAACGAGTTTCAGAGATTAACCTATACAGAGGCTATAGAGATATTAGCCAACAGTAACCACAATAAAAAGAAAAAATTCCAATATCCTATTACCGGTTGGGGAATGGACCTGCAAAGCGAACATGAACGTTACCTGGTAGAAAAGCATTTTAAAAAGCCGGTGATATTGACGGATTACCCGGCAGGAATCAAGTCCTTTTATATGCGATTAAACGAGGATGGTAAAACGGTAGCAGCGATGGATATACTGGCACCTGGTATTGGAGAGATTGTGGGTGGATCACAAAGAGAGGAAAGATTGGATGTGTTGCTGGAGAAAATGAAAACGATGAACATACCCATGGAAGAAATGTGGTGGTATGTGGATACCCGTCGTTTTGGTACGGTACCTCACGCCGGGTTTGGACTGGGTTTTGAAAGGATGATACAGTTTGTTACGGGTATGAGCAATATCCGCGATGTAATTGCCTTCCCCAGAACACCGAAGAGTGCTGAATTTTAATGAGATAAAATCTAGTATCAGGGGAGCTCGTGGTTTAAACCACGGGCTCTTTTAGTTATGCGATCCAGGTTTGCTTTACTGTAGAAATAAACCATTTTCCGTTGCTTCCCTTTTTTATAAGAACAAAATAGCCCTTACCACAATTGCCTTTACAGCTAAAGCCTACGTCTATTATACCCATTGTTTGGGTTTTATTAAAGAGAATTCTGGAGATAGACAACCTATTATCAGTATTTGCTTTTAAATCGCTGGTTATTTTGAAAGGACCTTCTGTTATATCTTCTTTAAGAGGTAATTGGAGCGTACCTGTGTCAGCGACTGCCAGCATGGTGTCCGAAAGAAATCGTTGGGCATAAGTAATGTCTTCTTTAATGGGTTTTACTACCGGGTTAAAACGTATCAGTAACTTACTTGTATCAACACGTAAGCTATCCATCTCTTGTTGCCACAAAGACAACTTATTAAGCTCCTCCCTGGTTAGAAGGGTGCTATCCGGAACTATAGGATATCCATCTTCTTCGAAGCGTATACGTTCATCACCATGAATAGGCGGCGGAATATCGTATTTTCTTACATCAATGCAGGTAGCATCCACTATTGCAGGGAAAAGCTCATACAAAATCTGCTTTTCAAGTTCATTATTCGTTGGCTTGCTTTTGCAGCCCGTAATCAGGATTATCAACAATAATGAACGGATGACTTTTGACATTGACCTTATTTCAGCTTCTCCTTAAAAAAATCAACCGTTCTTTTCCAGGCCAGTTCTGCAGCAGCTTTGTCGTACCGTGGCGTAGTGTTGTTATGAAAGCCATGATTTACCTTAGGGTACATATACATGGTATACGTTTTATTATGTTCTTTCAATGCAGCTTCATACGCAGGCCAGCCTTCATTTACGCGGGTGTCCAGTTCTGCATACTGAATTAACAAAGGGGCCTTAATCTTTGAAACATCTTCAGCCGGTGGTTGTCCTCCATAGAAAGGAACGGCTGCATTCAATGTACTAATTTTTACCGCCATCATATTAGCGATCCATCCTCCAAAACAAAAGCCTACAACACCTACTTTTCCATTACAATGCTTATCGTTTTTCAGGTAATCATAGGCTGCAATAAAATCTTCGAGCATTTCATTCCTGTCCCTTTTGGCCTGTAGCTCCCGCCCCGCATCATCTGTGCCGGGATAGCCGCCCAGTGGCGTAAGCGCATCCGGTGCTAATGCAATAAAACCAGCAAGCGCGGCGCGCCTTGCTACATCTTCAATATGTGGATTAAGCCCCCTGTTTTCATGTACCACCACTACTCCACCTAATTTTCCTTTATTATCAGCAGGCATGCAAAGCAAACCTTTTATAGTGCCGCCTCCTTTGGGAGATTTATATTCAATGTATTTCGACTCAATGCGAGGATCTGTTGCAGCCACCTGTACCTGCCCTTTATAATCGGGCATTAAAAAGCTCATGAGTGAAGTTACCGTTAACCCACCTACCGCATAAACAGAAAGCTTCTGCACAAAGTCCCGGCGATTAATACGGTTATGCGCATAATCATCATAAAGGTCAAAGACCTCTTGTTGAACATCTTCTTTTTTTATAGGCATAGGATGAGTTTTAGGAGCTATAAATTTATCGCATTTCCTGAAAAATACGGCAGCTTTATTTCCTGCAACCCGTTTTAACAATGTGCAGCTATATTTCGCCAGTAAAGGATTGAGCAAACGTTTGCTCAGGTAGCATCCGTTTATTTTTAATAACTTAACCTAAAATTTACTCGGTGATTAAGATTGCTTTTTTCCTCAGGCCCCTTTTTAGTATAGGTTGTTTCCTGGTTTTATATAGTGCTGCGTTAGGAGCCACCCCTCGCAACCTGCTGCAAAAACAAGCCAATGAGCAAACTGTAAAAGAAGCATTGGTACCCCGGGAAAAATGGATTACCTACCCTTTATATACCGACCGCGCAGGATGGGACCGGTTTTTAGGAACGAACAGGCCGGGAATCATCAGCAATGGTGAAAAATACCTGAATTACGAGTGGCAGGTAGTAACAGCAAGCGACTACCTGGAGTTTTCGCGCAGCGGTTCCCGCGTAATAATGGAAGAGCCGTATAATAAAAATCTAAACGCCATATCGTCTTTATTCCTGGCAGAAATGGCGGAGGGCAAAGGCCGGTTCATGGACCAGCTGATCAACGGCGTATTTGCTGCCTGCGAAATGACTTCATGGTCCTTATCAGCCCACCTGTCCATACAATTAAAAAACAAACGGTTTCCCGATCATAACCAGCAGATCATTGACCTGGTAGCTGGCGATGTAGGAGCAACCTTTTCGTGGATCTATTTTTTCCTCAATAAAGAGTTTGATAAAGCTGATCCTTTAATTGCCCAACGCCTGAAGCATGAAATACAGAGAAGGATACTGGATCCTTACATGAATCTAAATCATTTTTGGTGGATGGGTTTTGAGATTCGGCCACCACAGGTAGTAAATAACTGGAACGTTTGGTGCAACAGCAACGTGTTGCAGGCATTTGCTTTAATGGAAGAAGACCGGGACAAGCTTGCCAAAGCTGTTTATAAAACAATGCAGTCCGTCGATATTTTTATTAATTACAACAAAGATGACGGAGCCTGTGAAGAAGGACCTTCTTACTGGGGTCATGCCGCGGGTAAACTTTATGATTATTTGCAGATATTGTCGGATATCACGGGTGGTAAGATCTCTGTTTTTAGGGAGCCCATCATCAAAAATATGGGGGAGTATATTTCGCGTAGTTATGTGGGCAACGGCTGGGTGGTTAACTTTGCAGATGCCTCGGCCAAAGGAGGAGGTGATGCACCTCTTATTTACCGCTTTGGTAAG
>JBCNOR010000440.1:0-4827 GCA_039593785.1 Niabella sp.
GATAATACCTGGTAAGTCGGCAATACAGAATGAACGGTCATTTCTATATGGCACCATGCCCAGTTGCGGGGTCAGCGTGGTAAATGCATAATCCGCAATCTTGGGTGTAGCTGCTGTGATGGTAGAGAGGAGGGTAGATTTGCCCGCATTCGGGAATCCTACCAGGCCTACGCCTGCCAGCATTTTCAGTTCCAGTACTTTCCAGCCTTCTACCCCAGGTAAGCCGGGCTGTGCATGTTCAGGGGCCTGATTAGTAGGCGTAGCAAAGTTGTGATTGCCCAAACCGCCTTTTCCTCCCGGCAGCCATACCACTTCCTGCCCGTCTTCCAGTATTTCGGCTTCCTTTTCCCCGGTTTCCTCATCTATGGCTACAGTACCCAGCGGTACTTCCAGTATAATATCTTTACCGCTACGGCCGGTACATTTATTATGTCCGCCGCTCTCTCCATCTTCTGCAAGCACATTTTTATGATAACGCAAATGCAGTAAGGTCCACAGGTTACGGTTGCCTCTTAAAATAATATGAGCGCCACGACCACCATCGCCACCGTCAGGGCCGCCTTTGGCAGTGAATTTATCTCTTAAAAAATGCTTGATACCCGCTCCACCATGCCCGCTGCGGCAATAAACACGTATCTGGTCTACAAAGTTGCTTTTCTCCACGTTCGAAATAATTAATAGGCGGCAAAGATACGCCGAACGTTTAAAGTGAGGGAAAAAGCCTGGAAATGCTTAACGCATGCCTGTATATTCAAATCCTTTGCTGGTGAGCCGGTATATGAATTTTCGTTGTGTTACCTGGTCATTTTTGTCAATAAAGGGAATGTAAAGTTCACGTTTGGATTCGTCGTAAACGATTAATTCCAATGGCCTTTCGGGACGATCGACAACGCTGAAAAAATCGAAATTGATACTTATGGAACTTAAGATATTGCCGTTGGTATGAAAGATAGCGACTTTATCCTCCAGTTTGTTGCCATTTATGGTGTACGCCGTAATGGTTTGGCTATGGTCGTTGTTAGAAAAAATGGCATTGGTAATGACCAGGTAATAAGACTTGCCGGCAATCACTATATGATATATTTTAGAACAATAGCTGCCGATATCACCATTAACCGGGCGCATTTTTGAATACACCGCATCCTTATGTTTCCATTGGTAGATGGTTCGAAACTCGTGCATGCTGCCACCAAGCCAGGTGTCCCAGCTATATATTTTCAGTCTTTTATCCGGTGATATCCGGATAAGACAATAGTTGCTATCAGTAAGTCTGGAAAATGGATAATCGAATGTACCGGGCTGAGTGGTAATCAGACGCTTAAACTCTTTTTCAAATTTATCTGAATAAATAGCGGCAGTTTCAGGGTCTGAATAATGAAGGTCAGGGATTTTTGAGTACAAACCGGCGCAATAGGTTTCCTTTTGAGCAATACGGCCGGGCTGTGATGAGCCCCGGTAGCCCATGCCTATAAAAAACATTAAAAGGATCAGGATTCTCCAGCGCATATTAATTTCGTTGCCAGATGAATTGACGCGGGTCGCCGGGTCCGGCAGTAATCAGCAGGTATTACCTGGCTTTTTTCTTCGCCGCTGCATCCAGTTTAATATTGTCTCTTACCTGTTTCCAGTAATCCCGGCCATAAGAAACAAAAATTTCGCTTCCCGCAGGTATTGCTGTTTTCGCTTTTATATAAACACGGTTATCTTCCTCATAGTACTCAGCATTGTTCTTTAAGCCGGGTACGCGGGTAAGGCCTGCGGCATCGTTTGCATAACGGCCCAGGGATTTTAAATCCTTCGATGCATCAATCACATTTTGCTCATCAATAAAGTAAATGTAGGGATTGTCTGCATCATCTTCCACTTCAGCCCAGGTGGCGCGGCGGCCAATATATTCAGTTATTACGGCTCCTTTAGGAACGTCAACGGCTGTAAATAATCCTTTACCGGATTGTGGGATTGTGGAGGTTTTTACCTCCAAATGCTTTGCGGGTAGGCTCATGCAGTACCAATATTTGCTTGCGAATATATTACAATGTTTTGCACAAAAGCATTACCCGGTTAATAAGTTTTTCCAATAGCGTCGCAGGCCACTTTCAGCAAGGCGTTGTCGTTATTGGCATCGTGACCCATTTCCCAGAACATGAACCCGCCTCCGTTGCTTTTCGCAGATAGTGCCTTTTGCTTCACACTTTCATGTCCGGTATAATAGGTAGTAAAAGTGGAACCATCGGTACGGGTGATGGTAGCCGAATCTGACAAATGAACGGGAGATGGTCCGAGCTGCGTACCAGTAGCCAGGATAGTTTTGAATGAGGTAGATACCTGTGCTGCGCCTGAATTGCGGCCATAGGCCGGGATGCCTAATACAAACTTTTCTTTGGGCATACCCCTGGTATTGATCCAGTAATTAGTGCAATAATTTACCAGGTCCATATTGCTGTGATGTTTATAGGGTACGCTGGTACTGAAATCATCATAGACCATTACATTAAAAAAGTCTGCATAAGCAAATACCTCGTTTTTCAGCCCGTCTCTTACCGAACCGGCATATCTTCCGGGAGTAATGGCGGCAGACAGGTAGTATTTGCCATCGGTATGCAGCGAGTCTGATAGTTCTTTCATGAGCAATGCAAAAACAGTGTCGGTTCCATCAGTCGTCCGGGGGTATTCATAGTCCATGTCTATGCCGTCCAGGTTCAGGCTGCGGGCTTTATTCATCAGGTCTTTTACCAGTGTGTTGCGCCGGGTAGCGTCTCTTAGCAGGATAAAATTAGCAGCTGTGGCATTAACAGACAGGAACACTTTGGCCCCATTGGTTTTAGCCTTCGCGTACAGTGCATTGAATGTGGCGGAAGCCGGCACGTCTACTGTAGATGATGCATTGATGGGCGCAAATGCATAATTGACCACATTACACATTTTGAACATGCGGTCAGGATATTCTGCCACGGTTCTATAACTCGGGAAGTACTGTATCACCATAAAGCCCATTGCCGGGGGTGGTGTTATCAAATGATATTTAAATGAAGTGGCTGTTGTAGCCGGGTTTTGTGCACTGCCCAGGCTGTTTTTGGGTTGCACATACCAATAATAGGTGTTGGATAAAGTACCTGCCGGAAGATTATATACATAAAAGCTGTCGGTAAGATTGCTGGCAATGACGGTTGCTGTAGCTGTACCGGTTCCTAAAAAGAGATCGTAGGCGGTAGCGCCATTGACATGTTTCCATTGCAGGGTTATGCTGCTTGTTGCAGCAGTTGCCCCATCAGCCGGACTAATGTTGGTAGTCGTTGCAGGGGCGGTGCCGTAGGTAAAGGAGGTGACAGATGACGCGCATCCCGTAGCTTCTTTATTTTTCTTTTTAGGTACTATATACCAATAATACGTGGCATTGTCCGTCGATGGTAAAGTGTAGTTGTAAGAGGTGCCGGAAATTTCCCGGGCGACCAGGTTGATAGCTGTAGGTGAAGTTCCTATATAAATATCATAGAAAGCGGCGCTTTTAACGACTGCCCAAGTAAGGGTTACGCTGGCTGTAGTTACATTACTGGCATTGGCCGGGGCAATGTTGGAGGTACAAGGCAATGACGAATCATCGATCGCATCTTTTTTACTACAGGAGAAAAAAAACAGGCCGGTCAATAGCGCAGCCGTCAAAAAATTAAATATTTTCTTAGTCATTTGGTTAAGTGGTTGGAGCTTTATAAAAATAAATCATTTTAGGTGAAATAAATGCAGTAAAAAGCCCTGATCGTGAAATTGTATTCAAACATGGATATTTGATGAGCGGTTGGGGCAAAGCCGATCATTTCGTTTTCTTTGTAAGTTTGGTGCGCTATTTTGAAGCGTACACGCGTTTTCTTTCAATTCAAATTATATGATAATGTTCAAAAGATCTCTTGTGGTGATGCTGTTGCTGGTAGCAACGGTTTTTAAATCCTTTGCCGATGAAGGCATGTGGCTGCCTCACTTGTTAGGGCAGCAGGTGTATAATGATATGGTTAAAAAAGGCCTGAAGCTGACGAAGGAGCAATTGTACAGCGTTAATAAAAGCTCGTTAAAAGACGCGATCATTATTTTCGGCGGTGGATGTACGGGGGAGATTGTAAGTGCAGAAGGTTTGATCTTTACCAACCACCATTGCGGTTACGGAGCTATAGCGGGAGCAAGCACCGTTGATCATAACTACCTGAGGGATGGCTTTTACGCTAAAAACAAAGCTGAAGAAATTAAAACGGCATTAACGGTTCAGTTCCTGGTACGTATAGAAGACGTGACCAAGGAAGTGAACGATGCACTGGGGAAGCTGTCTGGCGTTGAGCGGGCCAATAAGCAAGCGGAGGTTATAGCGGCTATCAACAAAAAATTCAGCGACCCGGATAAAAGCATCGATTGTCGTGTTAGTCCCATGTTTAAAGGCAATCAATACCTGGCATTTGTTTACGAGATATATAAAGACATTCGCCTGGTGGGCACACCTCCCGAAAGTGTAGGTAAATTTGGTGGCGATACCGATAACTGGGAGTGGCCCAGGCATACAGGGGATTACTCCATTTTCCGTGTATACGCGAATAAAGACAATAAGCCTGCTACTTATGATGCGGCGAATGTACCGTTAAAACCCAAATGGTTTTTACCTGTTTCATTAAAAGGGGTAAAAGAAAATGACTTTGCAATGATCTGGGGTTACCCCGGCGGTACCAACCGTTACGAGTCTTCTTACGGTATTAAGCTGGCTACAGAGGTAAATAACCCTACCTTGGTTAACGCTGTCCTAAATTATTTTTCACGAAAATTCCGTTCAGAGATTCTTTATCCTGCCTT
>JBCNOR010000441.1:0-4816 GCA_039593785.1 Niabella sp.
TGATGCTTTAATGAAAAAAGTTTCATCAAAATCCATTAAAACATATGGCTGGATTCCTGAATCCGACCTGCTTCTGTGGAACAATTCCCTGAAAAGCGAAAGAACAGGATATTTTACTTCACCGGCTCCCTTAAAATGGTTTTCAGCTTTTCGGGCGCTGTCTTCCTGAAATCGGAAAGATAAATCTCATGGTGTAGCCCGTTTTGGGCAAACTGGTGCGTTTTCATAAAAGCATCCATGATTCTTAACGATTCGGGCTCAGTGGAGAACGGACCTACATGCAGCATCTGTACGCATTTTCCTTCCTCTAAAGTATGCCATTCAATAGCAGCGGCTCCCTGTATTCCTTTTTGACCTGTCACGGTTGATTGAGCTGCTTCCATATGTTCGGCAGTCACGAAATCGGGCATACGTATCAGCAGCCTGTATTCCCACTCGCTACGCGGCACTTCAACAGCGGCACTGTTCATGGTTTGCCCGGTGAACCGGGTTGTGTCAAACCACCATTGCCCTTCCAGCTTCGATACCACAAAATTTTTGCCCTCCGCTTTGCAGGCGAATTTGATGGTGTATGCCGTTGAATACATGGCTTCAATGGTTTTGGCGAAAGCCTCGCCGGAAGGATCGCCCTTGCCGCGTAAAGCGATAAAAGATGCTTTTTCTATGACAACAATTTCCGGCTTTGTTTTAGCCGTAAAATAAGCTTTGTACTTTTTGGTAAGATCTAGCTTTTCCATATCAGATAATTGTATAAGTGTTTATAGTTTGTGTTGATGAGGCCAGGGAGTTCTCTCACCTGCATGGCAATATAGTTTCAGACTTCTTAAAACCTGTCCTCATATATAAGCGCACTCAAGACAATGGAGGCAGTTTTCGGAAGCGTTCATTTTAATGCTATAAAAATATCAACTTCGGCATTCTCGGGGTTGACTGATTTTGCACCATAAACTTCGAAGTCGGATGTGAACGCGCGATCGAGATGGGTATTCCATATTTTAATCCATTCATTATATACAATTCCCTGTGCTAAATTACCTTTTGCTGTAAAACGGGTATAATTACCTTCGGTAAATGTTTTACCGGTCATGCCCTTAGGGATCTGCTCCAGGCTGGTTACCCGGCAACCCAACAGGGTAGTGTAGGGGCGGGTATGATCTTTTTCATAATCGGTGTAAATACAATAAAGGTCTTCATTAATCTTGCCCGGAATTTGTGTAGCTACCTGCTCCTCCACAAACCTGGTCCAAAGCGCCGGTATATCCTGCATGGCCTGCCCGTTTTCGTTAGTAGTACGTACTGATATGCCTATAACATGGAAGGGTGGCATGGTTTGAATACTCATTTCTTTTTCTTTTATGGCACAAAACTAAACCGGCCTGTGACAACCCTATGTCAGCAGGTTTTAATATGGGAAGATTTTTCATGAGCTATACGGTAATTATTCTCCTTCCAATTTCTTTTAGCACCGCCCTTTTTCCTTCTCCAGTTTGTCGAGCAATTCCTTTTTCAATCTTTTGGGTAATTTCATCCAGTGTACGTTCATTAGTGCCCCCTGTAAGGCATATAGATAATGCGATATAGGGGGCGGTATACCATTTGACTTTTTTGCTAATTGTATATACGCTTTTACCGGTGTTAGTATTGCCAGCTGGGTCAGCGAATGAACTCCTATTTCATGAAGCTTTTGGGCTATTACGGGGCCAATATTCCTGGCATTCGTAAGGGAATGGTGGAAGTGGCCCATTATTTTATAGAATAAAAGAAAGACCTTAATTCTCCGGCAAATACTTCAGGTACTTCCAGCGCAGCAAAATGACCGCCGGCTTCCATCTTTTTATAATGTACCACATTTACAAAACGTTCTGCCCATTCGCGCGGAAACTGCGCTTCCCTGGGAAATACAGCTACGCCGGCCGGAACCCCGGTTTTGCTTAGCGGTTGTGCGCCACCCCATTGGGCCACCGCATCAGTTTTATACATTCTTACCGATGATCCTATTGTTTGGGTAACCCAATAGATCATGATATTGGTGAGCATCTCATCTTTACCGCCAAATGCAGTTTCAATTAAATCGGGAGATGCACCGGCGCTGCCGAAGCTGAGGATCCAGGCTGCCAGGGCTACCGGCGAGTCATTGAGGCCATAAGCTAATGATTGCGGTTTGGTGCTGTGTACCATAGCATAGGCGCCTTCGCTATACCACCATTGCTGAACAAACCGGGCAAATTGCTTTTCTTCATCGGTCATTGTCGCAGGATCTTCCTGCCCCATCGGATAACCAAGATCGGTAAAGTGAACGGCTGATACCACATCAGGGTATTTTGAAGCCAGGGCTTTGGTAATACCCATACCTACATCACCTCCGGCGGCGTTAAATTTTTGATACCCCAAGGTTTCAGTCATCAGTTTTTTCCAGAGCCCCGCAACTGCAACACTGCTCAGGGCAGTCTTTTCCGAAAAGCCAAACCCTGGTATGGAAGGGATCACCAGGTCGAAGCTTTGATCTCCTTCGGTGAGCATTGGGATAATTTTGTGAAAACGATAATAGCTGTCCGGCCATCCATGTGTGAGCAGCAGCGGCCTGGCATTGTTGCCTTTGCCTTTTATATATTGAAAATGGATTTGTATTCCATCGATTTCGGTAATGTATTGGGGATACTGGTTCAATTGTTTTTCATATTTCTCCCAGCTGTACCCGTTTACCCAGTATTGGGCCAGTTCTTTCAGGTATTGCTCGCTGGTACCTAGTTGCCATCCGGCGCCCTCGGGCTCGCCGGGCCAACGGGTATTTTGAATACGGTTTTTAAGATCAGTAATAACGGTTTGGGGAATGTTTACTGTAAATGGTTTCATTTTGTTTGTATTTAAGGTTTGAGCAAATGAGTTTTGAAAAGATACAACGGCCTGGCAAATGCAAAGGGCTATGATCAGCTTTTTCATTTTTATGTTGTTTAAATCAGTTTGATTAATAAGTACAACACAAAAGTAGCCCCCGGTGGCGCCAGGGATGTAGGGGATAAATCGGTAAAAATGGTAGTTTTTTCGGTGCGGGTTAAAATTTATTATAGCTTTCTAAAAGCTAAAGGCGTCATGCCTTCCCATTTTTTAAAAGCTTTGATAAAATAGGAACTGTCTTCAAATCCCAGCCAGAAACAGATTTCCAGTATCGTCATCGGGGTTTGCCTTAAAAGGCTTTTGGCTTCCATTGCGAGGTGCTCGTCGATCCATTTTTTGGTAGTTTTACCGGTTAATTGTACAAGTACCTCGCTTAAATATTTGGGAGTAATATGTAGCTGCTGCGCATAAAAGTTTACATCTTTCTGTTCCAGCACATGCAGGGAAAGCAGCTTCCTGAACTTAGCGGCAATCTGCTCTTGTTGAGAGGTGAGCGGGATTGCGGGCGTTGCTGATTGATGGCAGGTTTGGGTCAGCATTAACAAGCTATAAATTAAGCCAGGCATCACCGATGGCTGGTTCTTAAAAGCGGAGATAGTAGCAAAAAGCGATTTGATTTGCGAGGTTTGCTCCCAGGAGGTTTGTATTACATGTTGCCCGCCCGGCTGAAAAAATGGTAAGGCACTCAAAAAGGAGTTTTTAATAACATCGGTAAAGATGCTTTCCGTAAAAAACAGGGTTTCATGCTTTGCGTTATGATAAGGTTCCCATTGCGATACGATGCCGGGACCGATGGTGGTAAGGCTGCCGGGCTGTAATACATAATCTGCACTGCCGATCTTTACACTGCCAGGTTTACCGGTGTAAGTAATGCCAATTCCATAAACAAAATTCCTGATCGGAAAGCTAACGCCTGCATTTTTATAGGTAGTGTCGTCAGCCATAAAATAAGGTATCGACATACTCTGCTGGTCCTGCTCTTTCAGGTAATGAAATAAGTTAAAGGACTTTAAATTTTCTTGCTTTCGTATCATTTGTTGTTGAGTTTACAGGCTTGCGGATAACAGCATTCCGGGTATTTTAATAACAAGTCAGTTCTTCAGATATTCATTCGGGACATTGGCGGGGAAATAACTGACACCACAATAAGCTTTTAGCAGTATGCTTACCGTTTCATATATCTGTACCTCAGTTCTCTGGAACTGCGGTAGCAGGCCCATCATAGCATAGCTTACCGGGTTTACTAACGGGATAAATGTTTCCCATTTATAACCCTTGCCCCATATAAGTCCCTTAACCGTTACCGACAGGTCAGCGCCCTTGGAGATCAGCAATTGCATGGTATCTGCACAGGTATTGGCGTGTTGATTTACGGTATGGAAAATGGGAGTCTGAGCACCAAACCCATGATCATCACTGCCTGCTTTTACATTAACATCCATTCCATGTTCTATAAGCGTTTTTGCGCAGTGATGATGATTGTATTCGGCGCAGATATGTAATAATGATGCTTTACAAAGTGGCGTAAATGCACAATCGAAGTCGTATTTTTGGTTGAGCAGTTCCTTGCCGGTATTGAGTAACTCATTTAGCCGGGCTGCATCATCCAGCAATACTGCAAGCAAAGCCTTGTCGTCGAATTGTAAACCAAAATCTACAAAGGCCTGAACACAGTCTTTGAATCGCTCACTTCTTAAATACATATTGATCAGCTCATAGATCAGGGGTTTGCCCTTGTGCCATTGATTAGGGTTAACGCCTTTTTCAAAGCATTCCCTGATCCCTTCTGTTGAGTGGGTTTCAAAATGCCCGATTATTCTTTGGAGGTAGCTCATATAAAGAATAGTTATAGTAAACAGAATTAACAGAAGAAATTGGAACGTTTTCCTGAAGATAAGAACAAAGGATAGATCTTTAACAA
>JBCNOR010000442.1:0-4787 GCA_039593785.1 Niabella sp.
TGCATCGCCAATGGAACGCCCTTGGGCAGGGGCTTGAGCAGGAAGACCAGCGGCAAATTAATACATAAAAGGGATAGCCCAAGAGCAACGATAAGCAGGTATTTCATTTATAGATTTTATTTTGGCTATAAAAATAGTTTATAATTTTGTACTATTACAATAACATAATACCATGATGCTTATGAAAAAAAAATCTTGTACATTTTACTTGCTCGCTATTATTCTTTTGGGCATCGCTGGTTGTGAGAGGAACGATGACGATATTAAAACGGGCAGTGAATTGCCAACTTCGTTAAAGTTGACCGTACAGGAAGTAAATGACTCTTTAATCGCCGATTGGCAGTTAGATAAAGGCGCTGTTGAGTACTTTGAGTTTAAGATTAACTGGCAACTGGAAACCGGTCCGGTGCAAAATAACAGAATTTTACTCGATGGTGATAAAAATAGGTATGCCCAGCTTAAATTCGGAGATATACCTTTAAAGAGTTATAAGGTAATTGGCTATTTATCATCTGGTGATTCGGTAGTCAGTAATGTTATAGAAACGTACAAGCCAGATTTATATCCCATTCAGCTCAGAGCTTTTGACGCACTTTACAATCAGGAGGATAGCCTGGTGTATCTTTTTAGCAAAGACGGGATACTGGTGTCTTACAACCTGAATCGGAAAAGGGTAGTAGCTTTCAATGTTTTTGGTAAGGGAATCAATTTTACCGACTTTGGTACATACGGCGGGAATAAAGAGTTGTATCTCCCGTCTGAAGATGGTAACCTATATATAATGGATGGCAAAACATTAGAATTAAAGGATCAGATTACTGTTGGGAATCCGTTATTTTCAGCAGCAGCGGCAGGAGATTATCTGTTTCTGTCGACCGGAGCGTATGGAAGCGCCATAAAGGTGTATTCGCGATCTCAAAAAAGATACCTCGGGAGCGGAGGGCTTTTCGGAAATACGCGGTTAAAAACAATATCATCAGCTAAAACAGAGCTACTCGACATTACTCCGTCCTATAATACTATTCAGCAAGCTACTAGCTATACATTAAATGCTGCCGGCGAACTTATAATAAAGGGAGAGCAAAAATATCCGTATCAGGGTTGGGGAATCAATGGTAACCTGATCTATCCTTACCAAGATGGAAGTAAAATAATTCTGTCTAACGCGGGAATGATTTTGAACAATAACTTACAGTTAGAACGCAAGTTGTCAACAGTTGGCGATAAGTACATTGCTTTTTGCCATAACTCGCAAACTCAATTGTTGTATGCAGCTTATTCGGCAACGCCCCGTATAGATGTTTTTACGGCGGATGGGGCTGGCCTAAATAAAACTATTGAAACCGCGTTGTATCCTCGCTGGCTTTTTAATGTAGGAGCTAAAATAATCATGTTGGGAAGTAAAACCTCGCCAGGGAGGCTTGGGTTGGGCGTTATTCCCGAAAAGCTATATGTTGAAGAAGTGCAATGATTTAATATATTGATATTTAGGTTTTTATTTTAGCAACCCAAATATTCCTTAATTCAAATTATTAAGTAGATACTTTCGGATAAAATAAAAATTAGAGATTGTGGTACCTGGAAATGAGTTTTTTTTATTGCGGTTAAAAAATAATACATAAAAATTAGTTTATTCAAATACTTAACTGTACATTTGCACTCCCATTTCAAAAAGGGTATCTAACAATGTCGCAAAGAATCAGAATAAAATTACAGTCTTACGATCACAATTTAGTTGATAAATCAGCAGAGAAAATCGTTAAAACTGTACGTAGCACTGGCGCTGTAGTAACAGGCCCTATTCCTCTTCCTACACACCGTAAAATATTCACTGTTCTTCGCTCTCCACACGTAAACAAAAAGAGCCGTGAGCAGTTTCAGTTAGCTACTCACAAAAGACTGTTGGATATTTATACTTCTTCTTCACGCACTGTAGATGCATTGTCTAAGTTAGACCTGCCAAGTGGTGTTGAGGTTGAGATCAAAGCCTAAGGCTTCCGAATCCTTTGGGATTCAAAACATTAGTTCTTACAACAAGCGTCATCTCTCAACTCCGAAAGGAATAAAAGAGCTCTGATTAAAAATATTCTCAACGATAAATAGTTGAGAGCCAACATAAAACAAGCCGTTCAGGGTTTGTTTACTATCAGTACTTCCCCATAAAGGAAAAGGTTGATAGTCCCGATGTAATCGGGAGGGATCGATTGAAGCTTTCATTTTGCTTCAAGTCCCCGATAATACCCTGTCCTGCTATTTAAATTGCAAAAAAAATGAAAGGTATTATTGGAAAAAAATTAGGGATGACCAGCATCTACGATCCTTCAGGCAAACAAACCGCCTGCACGATCATTGAAGCAGGTCCTTGTGTTGTTACACAGGTTAAAACGAAAGACACAGACGGGTACGATGCATTACAGGTATCGTTTGGTGACAAAAAAGAAAGCCGCACTAACCAGGCAGAAAAAAACCACTTTGCAAAAGCTAACACTGCAGCAAAAAAGTTTTCAACAGAATTTCGTGATTTTTCAATAGCAAAAGCCCTTGGCGAAACTATAGGCGTTGACATTTTCTCTGAAGGAGAAAAAGTTAGCGTTGTTGGCACGTCTAAAGGTAAAGGTTTCCAGGGTGTTGTTAAGCGCCACGGGTTTAGCGGGGTAGGTGAGCAGTCTCACGGACAGCACGATCGTCAAAGAGCTCCAGGTTCTCTGGGTAACTCTTCTGACGCTGCACGCGTTATGAAAGGTATGCGTATGGCGGGCCGTATGGGTGGTGACCGCGTTAAAATGAAAGGTTTGAAAGTGGTTAAGATTTTTGCTGAAAAGAATTACATTCTGGTAAGCGGATCTGTTCCCGGGCATATTGGTTCTATCGTTTTAATTCAAAATTAATATAACCCCAACCTTAACATATAAATTAAAGTAAAATGCAAGTTGAAGTTTTAAATATACAAGGTAAGGGTACCGGTCGTTCGGTTGAATTACCCGATGATATCTTTGCAATTGAGCCTAACGATCACGTTATCTATCTTGCAGTTAAACAATATTTAGCTGCACAGCGCCAGGGTACTAACAAAGTTAAAACCCGTGCTGAGGTAAAAGGTTCCAGCAAAAAGTTACACAAACAAAAAGGTACTGGTGGTAGCCGTAAAGGTAATATCCGTAACCCTTTATATAAAGGTGGTGGTACTATCTTCGGCCCTAAGCCCCGTGATTATAGCTTTAAGCTGAACAAGAAAGTGAAAGATCTGGCTAAGATCTCTGCTCTTTCTTATAAAGCAAAAGCAAATGCTATTGTAGTGGTTGAAGATCTGAACTTCGAAGCTCCCAAAACAAAAGCATTTACAGGTGTATTAAACGCCCTGAATGTTGGCGAGAAAAAGCTGATGTTTGTTTCTGATGTATTTAATGATAATGTTGAACTGTCTTTACGTAATGTACCTTCTGTTTTAGGGGTATCGTTGAGCGACTTAAATACTTACGACATCGTTAACTCTGAAGTTTTAGTACTTACCGAAAGCGCTGCAAAAGTTTTCTCTGATGAGGAAGGAATTGTAGCAGAAGCATAAGCATATTATCAAACGTATCAAATTAAAAGAAGATGAATCCTTCTCAAGTTTTAATAAAGCCAATTTTAACCGAAAAAGCAAATGCCCAGCAAGAAAAATTGCGTCGCTATGCTTTCAAGGTTGATAAAAGATCGAACAAGCTGGAGATTAAAAAAGCTATCGAAACTTTTTACGGTGTAAACGTAACAAGCGTAAATACAGTAGTTGCTCCTGCTAAAAATAAAACCCGTTATACAAAAGCTGGTTTTATCAAAGGTCAAAAACCTTCTTATAAAAAAGCTTACGTTACTGTAGCTGAAGGAGAAGAAATTGATCTGTACGCAAATCTTTAATCGAACAAACAGAAAGGCAATCAACCGCCGCGAAGTGTTGCAATAAAAAATTGTTAGAAGAATCAAAATGGCAGTAAAGAAATTCAAACCGATGACAGCCGGTACCCGTTGGAGAATCGGGAACGCTTACGCTGAAATCACTACTAACCAGCCTGAAAAAAGCTTGTTAGAGACTAAAAAAAGCACTGGTGGTCGTAACTCTTCTGGTCATCTTACCATGAGATACAGAGGTGGTGGTCACAAGAAAAAATATCGTATCGTAGATTTTAAAAGAGATAAGCATAACATAGAAGCTACTGTAGTTTCTATTGAGTACGATCCAAACCGTACAGCTTTTATCGCTTTGGTTGAATATACAGACGGAGAGAAGCGTTATATCATAGCTCCTCAGGGATTAACGGTAGGTACAAAGGTTGTTAGCGGAGACGCAGTAGCGCCAGAAATTGGTAATGCGTTGAAATTAAAGAACATGCCTTTAGGTACTAACGTTCACAATATCGAATTAAACCCTAGCCAGGGTGGTAAATTGTCTCGTAGCGCAGGTTCTTCTGCCCAGCTTACGAACAAGGAAGAAAAATACGCGGTATTGAAAATGCCTTCCGGCGAATTAAGAAAAGTATTGATTAACTGTTTTGCTACAGTTGGTGTAGTAAGTAACAGCGATCATAGCCTGCAAAGCATGGGTAAAGCTGGTAGAAACAGGTGGAAAGGTATCAAACCAAGAAACCGTGGTGTTGCCATGAACCCTGTAGATCACCCAATGGGTGGTGGTGAAGGCCGTGCATCGGGAGGTCAGCCTCGCAGCCGTAACGGTCAATACTCTAGAGGTCTGAAAACAAGGACTAAAGGAAAGGGTAGCGACAAGTTGATCATTCAACGTAAAAACGGTA
>JBCNOR010000443.1:0-4784 GCA_039593785.1 Niabella sp.
GAAGCGGAACAGCCGGCATTCGAGCGCGCCGTTAAAGAGCGGCGTCTTGGTCGATTCGCGCAGACGCAACTGGCCCGGCAATTTACGACGCAGACGATCAGCAGGCGAGTCTCAGCGAAAGCGGACTCGCCGTCAATTCACACATCCAGCTCCTTCACCATCCATATATCGCAGGAGGTATGTCCCGACTCACCCAAAGGCTGGTCCAGCAGCTGATAGCCTTGTTTTTGGTAAATGCTTACGGCGTTGCTAAACTGCGGCAGACTCTCCAGGTAGAGGTGGGTATAACCCAGTTCAATGGCCGACTGCGTGCATTGCTCCATCAGCGCACGGCCTACGCCCTGTCCACGCGTTGCTTTGCTTAAATAAAATTTTACCAGTTCTGCATAATCAGACGGAAGGCCTGGCGTAGGGTATACGCCACAACAACCTGCTATAACATCATCTACTTCTGCTACCCATAGTACCGACCGTTCCGTTTTAAATAATGTATACAGATCATCAGTAGTAGGGTCGGAGTATACGGTTCCTGTTTTCGGAGCATCGTAATCATCAAAAGCGCTTCTGATAATGGTGGCCAGTATAACATTATCAGCTGGCTGTATTTTCCTCAAATTCATAAGCCAATGTAATTATTAAGAGATATTGATTTGAACGTGCGAAGATATTCACCTGATAACTAACGGTTCATCATTATTAGTTGTATTAAAGAAAATAGCAAATTTTTCACATTTGAAGATAGCAGATCGACCCGTTCATATGATAATAACTTTATTTTTAAGCAAACAAACAACATGAAACTACCTGTGATCCTCCTGTTCTTTTTGCACCTTTCTTTATCCTTGCCGGCACAGCCTGCAATTGATAAGGACATTACTCCCTTAGATGTTACTGATAGTAAAGCTACCGTCTTGCAGCTGCAGCCATTGATCAACGAGATGGGGAAAAATCAAATTGTAGGACTGGGAGAGGGCACACATGGAACAAAGGAGTTTAATGATATCCGGATCAGTTTAATTAAAGAACTGGTAGAGAAAAAAGGTTTCAGGATCATCTGTTTTGAGAATGCATTTGGCGATACTTATTATTTGAACCAGTGGATCAATTCTGAAAAGCCTCTAAAAGAAGGGATGAAAATGGGGCTAAACTCTCTATGGCAAACAGAAGAAGTAGCAGCATTTTTTGCCTGGATCAGAAATTTTAATCAAACTCATACAGATAAGATTTCAGTTGTTGGAATGGATTTTAATTACCAGGCAAGCACCGCTAAAATAATCAACGAAGAAATAAAGAAAACGGGAAATGCGGAACTGGTTACCTTATCAGAGAACTTAATTAGGGATGCATTATTTTACGATAATGCATGGAATAGCCAGATGCAAAATGTGGATAGAGCCCAGATAAGAGCCAGTGTTCAAAATACACGCAGAAACCTAAGGCAAATAGACAGTCTTATGAAAGTAAATAATTGGTCTGCGCCTGGCCTTCTGCAGGCAGCAATCAATAATATGAAGTTCTGGTGTATGGGTGAGGGAGGCCGGGATAAAAATATGGCCCGCATGGCAGTGGACCTGGCAAAAAATGATAAAATGATCATCTGGGCACATACGGTTCACCTGGCGTTAAGGTCTCCGTTTAAAAATAATATGGTGGGTGGTTGCGGAGCATATATTAAAGAACTGGTGCCAGCCTATTATTCTTTAGCAACCGGCACTGCCGAGGGAACCTATGGTGGCACGGGCGACCGGTTTAATACAAAGTCTAATACAATGCAGCAGTATCAATTACCTGGTTTAAAAAAGCCGGGATGGGATGTGTTTTTCTCTGAGCAAAAAAGCGAAGCATTCTTTGTAAGCTTAGATAAGTTAAAAACTGATACAACAGCTCTTCCACTTCGCCTTGTTGGCTATGGACCGCCAAAGGGTATTTTATATAGTGATGAAACAAGGATTGCCGACCTGTTTGATGGTTATATTTTCATAAAACATACCAGGGCCCCGGAGTATATTCAGTAAATTACAACATGATAGAGGCCGACGGAAAATATGGGATTAACAGCGGAGGAATAAGTGCGCAGAGAATACGCAGAGCGGCCAGGCGCTCAATGGCATATTTATCAATTCCGAAGGAATGATATGAATATAGAAAATATAGTGTAGGGAAACAGAACCCCGAAGGCCCGCCTGCCCGCCAGGGGTGATATGATTCGTTAACCGATAAATCCGCCACCGCGTGAAACAAACAAAAATAGTGCTGACGCGGCTTTCTATAGGGTTGAATCTATAAATCACAGGTCCGGCGGGGTTATATATAGGTCCGGTTACGTTATTCAACCTGTTTTGACAGGTTCTGAGCCCCGTTTTTGAGGTTCCGCACCCCGAATTTGAGGTGCTATAACCCCAACGGACAAGTTCGAAACCTCAGCAAATGAGTTGATAACTTCTCCCGACCTATAAAACACCGTGGCGGATATATTTACAACCTCACGGAATAGGCTCAGTACCTCGGCGGAGTGGTTCTAAACTCGGAAATTGAGGTTGTATAACCCCAAAGGATCAATTCACAACCGTAACGAAGGAGTGGACAATATTTCTCAGCCTATAAAACACCGTGGCGGATATATTTACAACCTCACGGAATAGGCTCAGTACCTCGGCGGAGTGGTTCCAAACCCCGGAATTGAGGTTATATAACCCCCAAGAATCAATTCACAACCGTGCCGAAGGAGTGGACAATACTCCCAGCCTATACAATGCTGCGTAAGATGTAATGATAACCTTAAAGGATAGGTATTAAATCCCGCCGGAGCAATCCCTGGCTCCATAGGAATAAGCCCACCGGGAGCAAGGTGAAAAACTACGAGGACCGCTTGAGATGAAATGCGCCATGGGCGTGGCTTTTGGGCATTTGTGCACCTAATACGAGCAATGTTAGTTACAGGTTAACAGCATTTAAATAAATGGCTTCAAACCCGTTCCCACAGCGTGTTTCAGAGGAATGGCTATCTTACGAAACACTTGCATAAGTTGCACGGTGTCAACGGTTAATTATATTTTCCCGGTACTCATAATTTATAAAAAACAGGTTATCAGGCCATCAAAAAAACCAACCAAAGTTTCGCACATCGTGTGAATAACAACTTTAGAATTTGTGTTTTTTATTGAATTAATTTGTACTCGGTTTTGCAGATGGTAGTTAACAATTGCTTAACCGGTAGTGTTAAGATGTGTGAGGCGGATGTAAGCCAGGCCATTAACAACGGAAGTTAAAAATCCAATTATATTTTTAGAGGAGAAAGGCAGAAATGCTTGATAGCCAGTTACTTAACCGGTAATGCTAAAGGCCCTTTGTCTCTCTCCAATTTTATAAAACCTTATTTTAAAAATTTTTGATCATGGGACTGTTTGACAAACGCGTAAATTATAAGCCCTTTGAATACCCTGAGGTGTTACAATTTACCAGCGCTATCAACAAATCTTTCTGGGTGCATTCCGAGGTGGATTTCACTGCAGACACGCAGGATTTCCACAGCCATCTTACACCTGCTGAGCGTAATGCCGTAAAGCGTGCTTTATTGGCTATTGCACAAATTGAGGTAGCTGTAAAGTCTTTCTGGGGCAACCTGTACAACCACCTACCTAAGCCCGAGCTGAACGGTCTGGGCAGCACATTTGCAGAGTGCGAGTTTCGTCATAGCGAAGCCTACTCAAGACTGGTGGAAGTATTGGGCTATAACGATGAGTTTGAAAAACTGATACAGGTACCCGTGATTAAAGAACGTATCGATTATTTATCGAATGTTTTAAAAAATACAAAGTCGAACGACAAACAGGAATATAGCATTGCGCTGATATTGTTCACTATCTTAATTGAGAACGTATCACTGTTCAGCCAGTTTGCCATCATTCTTTCTTTTACCCGCTTTAAAGGCTGGATGAAGAATGTAAGCAATATTATTGCCTGGACATCAGTGGATGAGCAGATCCACGCCAATGCCGGTATTTACCTGATCAATAAAATAAGAGAAGAATATCCTGAAGTGTTGAACGAAGCAACGCTATCGCGCATTACCGATATGGTGAAAGAGTCGATTGCTATTGAAGAGCAGATACTGGACTGGATATTTGAAGAGGGAGATGTGGACATCCTGAATAAAAAAGACCTGAGCAATTTTATCAAGTTCCGTGTAGATGAGAGCCTGAATAAAATTGGTCTCCCATCGCAATACTTTATCAGCGCCGAGCAATACCGCCCGATGCGTTGGTTTGAAGAAGAAGTGTTCGCCAACAGCCTGGACGATTTCTTTGCAAAACGCCCGGTTGATTATACCAAGCACGACAAGAGTATTACGGCGGATGATCTTTTTTAAAAAGCTGATAGTCGATAGACCATAGTCCATAGCTGTTTTACGATGGACGATCGACAATGGACTATGGACCTGCTGACAGTAGCATCACAAAACAAGTGTGCGACGCAAGATAGTTGATAGTAGTAACCACGCCCCCTAAACAATAAATACTAAAACCTGTTAAAACCTATAGCAAAATGGAAGTAATGGACCCAATGATACAAAAAACGCCCATCACAGAGAAAATGTGGTGGAAGAACGAAGAAAGTGAGCAAATACTCAATCGTGGTTACCTGTTGAAGGGTGAAACCGTGGAAGGCGCTATTGAGCGTGTGTGTGCAGCAGCAGCGCAACGCTTGTATAAGCCTGAATTGAAAGAGGCGTTTATGGAAATGGTAGAGCGTGGCTGGATGAGCCTGAGCTCGCCTATCTGGGC
>JBCNOR010000444.1:0-4770 GCA_039593785.1 Niabella sp.
GCTTTTGCTGCCCCTTTGTCGAGCTTGATGTTACCCAAAGTGATAGATCCGCTGGCCAGCCATTTCTGCCTGTTTTTTAAATTGGATTTTTGCGCATAGAACCAGCTTCCTGTTTTTTTATTTAAAGCATCGGTAATCGGAGACGGAGATTTCAGCCCGCACATGATGACATGGATGCCTAAATTAGTGGCCAGCCTGGTGAAGGTTAATTTTGATAGCATTCCACCCAAACCAAACTCAGATTTTTCTCCCTTTTTAACCAGGCCCAGTACATCCCTGTCTATGGCTTTTATTTCAGGGATGATCTTTTTATCACTATTTAAAAAGCCACCCACAGAAGTACATAGCACCAATGTTTCGGCATCAAAAGCAATTGCTAATAAAGTAGCCAATTCGTCATTGTCTGAAAACTTCAGCTCCAGGTCACTGATCACATCATTTTCATTCACTACAGGAATGACATTGTGGGACCAGAATGTGTTGAAGGTGTCGCGCAGCTGTAAGAACTGCTTGCGGTTACTGAAATGAGATCGCTCACATAAGGCCTGGGCTACGGTAAGCCCGCACTGCTGGAAATAACTTCTGTATAGTTGAATCAGGATGGGGTTACCAATGGCAGCTGCTACCTTGCGCTGAAGCAGGGTGCCTTTATAGCCCGAAAGGTACTTTTTCCCACTGCTTACTGCTCCGCTACTAACCAAAACGATCTTGTAGCTGGTATGCAGGTTGCCTATATCGGTTACAATCTTTTTAATAACAGCCTTATTAATATTGCCGTTTGCGTTGGTGATAACAGCAGAACCCAACTTTATCACTAAAACCTTTTGCCTCATAAAATTAAAATGTATGCAAATTTAGTATACTACATCAAAATTGCAGGAATGTCAGGTGAGTACAGGACGGAAAATTTACCAGGGTGGATATTACCGGATTAATTTCTCCAGCACATAATAGGTAATAGGGCAGAACTCACTGTTTTTTAAGGTCAGGGCCTGGCGTTTAATCAGTACGTCTTCGTCGGTATAAGGAAAACGGGCACAATCAGAGGGACGTTCGTCGTATATATTGCAGGTATTGTCTGCAGCCAGGAAAGGGCAGGGGGACGATTTTACCACAAAATCTCCATCTTCATCAACGCGGAGATAAGTATCTATAAAAACGCTTTCCTTCATGCCCAGGTATTTTGAAATACGCTTTACATCCGGTGTTTTAAAGCGGGGAGAATAATTTTTACAACAGTTGGCGCAGGTAAGGCAATCCACATGTTCAAAAGCTTCTTCATGAAGGGCGGGTAAAGCTTTCAACACTTTATTCTTGTCTGCCCTTTTCAGAAACTGCTGATACTGTTTACGATGCTCTTTCGATCTTTTTTCCCAGTTCTGAAGTATATCCTTTCCCATTATTGTTTGCTTTGTTCCAGCTCTTCCTGTTGTCTCATTTGTTCGCTGGTTTGACGGCTGCCGTTATGGCTCCATCCGGGAGGCCCGAAAAGATAACCTAGTTTTTGTTTTAAAGTCAGATTTTTTTGTTTCAGATCTTTAAAGATATTGATCCATTCGTAAAACACAATAGTAAATGCATTCTCTTTCTCCATAGGAGTGGTAAGGCCATATTTGATAGGCTGATACGATTCGGCAGGCAGCTCCTTTTGAAAGGTTCCAAATAGTTTGTCCCAGATGATGAGGAACATTCCCATGTTTTTGTCCAGGTATTTGGGATTGGAGCCATGATGCACCCGGTGATGGGATGGCGTAACAAAAATATATTCCAATATCCCCAGGTTGCCTACTTTTTCGGTATGTATTAATATCCCCCAGATCTGGGTGGCAGAGTACACAAAAGCAATATCTATCGGATGAAATCCCAGCCATGCAATCGGGATAAAATAAACAAAGCGGTACAGGGGTTCTAAAACGGATGACCTGAATCCTACGGTGAGGTTAAACTTGGGGGAAGAGTGATGGGTGAAATGGGTTGCCCAGAACAAGCGGCATTCATGATCTACCCGGTGCAACCAGTAATACATAAAGTCCTGGAACACTAATAAGGTAAGCCAGTACAGCCATGGTGTTTCAATAGGTGCTACCAGCCGGTGGTTATAAAAAAACAGCAGTACAACGCCTATGTATACAGAACGAAAGGCCAGATCCAGTCCGCCGTTTAATAGCATCAGGTAAATATTTTGTACTGTATCCTTGATAGAATAGGTGTTCTGCTTTCTTAAATGGCTAAAAATCAGTTCTATACCAATTACAACAATATATAAGGGAGTCGTCAGTAAAATTAACAGTTGTTCTTTGGCTGTGTCCATAATGAGCGCAAAGATAAACAAGTTTAGATTTTGGTATTGAGGCTAATCTGCTAGCGGTTATATTAATACAAAACAAAATACTTATGCACATGTTATATGTATTATAATGGATGGTCAATCGTATGCACAAATACAGCTGATAAATTACCATTAACTTTGCACATCCTCCGAAGGAGCCTCCAAGGGAGTTCTTCTAACCTTCGGGCAAAAAATTTAATTTCTACCACACTATGAGTATTTTAGAACTCCAGTCAAAAGAGTTTGCAAAAAGGCATATCGGGCCTAATGAAACTGAAACCCAAAAGATGTTACAGGAGACCGGGTTTAGCGATTTGGATGGCTTGATTGAGAAGACAGTACCTTCCGGTATCCGGATGAAAACTGCGCTTCGTATCCCCAGGGCCATGAGTGAGCATGAGTATTTGAGGCATATCAAGAATGTGTCTCTTAAAAACAAGATTTTCAAGAACTACATTGGGCAGGGCTATTACGGCACCATTACGCCTTCGGTTATTTTGCGTAATATTTTTGAAAACCCGGGTTGGTACACGCAGTACACTCCCTATCAGGCTGAGATTTCGCAGGGCAGATTAGAAAGTCTTTTAAATTACCAGACTTTAGTAAGTGATCTGACGGGATTGCCGCTGGCTAATGCTTCGCTTTTAGATGAAGCAACAGCTGCTGCAGAGGCTATGGCCATGTTTTTTAACTTAAAAAACAGGCAGGACCATGTTGAAAGACCCCGTTTCTTTTTAGACGCGGCAACCTTCCCTCAAACAAAAGATGTCATTCATACAAGAGCTATTCCTTTTGGTATTGAAGTAGTAGAGGGGGATTATAAGTCGGCAACCATTGATGAAACCTATTTTGGTGCGTTGGTACAGTATCCCAATAATGTTGGTAGTATCGAGGATTATAGCGGTTTTATCAGTGCTGTTCAGCATATGGGCGGGCATGTAGTGATGGCAACAGATCTGCTCGCTCTTACATTGTTAACCTCGCCCGGGGAGTTAGGTGCAGACGTAGCTATCGGGTCTGCTCAAAGGTTGGGTGTACCGTTGGGTTATGGAGGTCCGCATGCAGCTTTTATGGCAGCAAAAGATGAGTTTAAAAGGGTGCTGCCTGGCCGTATCATCGGTGTTAGTGTGGACGCCCAGGGTAACAGGGCGCTGCGTATGGCTTTGCAAACCCGCGAGCAACATATAAAGAGAGAAAAAGCTACCTCAAATATTTGTACTGCACAGGCATTGTTAGCTAATATGGCTGCCATGTATGCAGTTTATCATGGTCCGGCAGGGTTGAAGGCTATTGCCGAAAGAATTGCTATTTATGCGCAAACGGTTGCAGCAGAAATAGAGGCGCGTGGCTTTGAGCTGGTTAGCGAATACTTCTTTGACACGATTGTGGTAAAAGTTTCAGATGTAGCTGCCATCAGGCGGAAAGCCGAAGCCCAGAAGATCAACTTCAGGTATATTGGTGAGAACCTGGTCGGGATTTCGATTGATGAAACAGTTATTGTAGAAGACCTGTTTGATATCATTAACTGCTTTGAAAATGATACGGATCCTGTTGCTTTTGATATTAATGCCGATTCAGGTACCTATCGTCTTCCCGAGGCATTGATCAGGAAATCAACCTACCTTACTCATGCTGTTTTTAATACACATCACAGCGAAAGCCAGATGATGCGTTATATCAAATACCTGGAAAATAAAGACCTTTCTTTAAATACCTCGATGATATCACTGGGAAGCTGTACCATGAAACTGAACGCAGCAACACAGATGATGCCTTTAAGCTGGTCTCATTGGGCCAGTATTCATCCTTTCGTTCCTGTGGAGCAGGCTGGCGGGTACAAGGAGCTAGTTGATAACCTGAGTAAATATCTATGTGAGATTACGGCTTTTGATGCCTGCAGCCTGCAGCCCAACAGTGGCGCCCAGGGCGAATATGCCGGTTTGCTTACTATAAAAGCTTATCATGAAGCACAGGGCAACCCGCATAGAAATGTAATGTTGATCCCCATATCTGCACATGGTACAAATCCTGCATCTGCGGTTATGGCCGGTATGAAAGTGGTAGTGGTAAAAGCTTTGGAGAATGGTTATATTGATGTTGAAGATCTGAAGGCAAAAGCGGCACAGCATGCAGAGAACCTGGCAGGCATCATGATCACTTATCCGAGCACCTACGGGGTTTATGAAGAAACTGTGAAAGAAATTAACCAGATCGTGCATGATCATGGCGGACAGGTATATATGGATGGCGCTAATATGAACGCCCAGGTAGGTTTAACCGCTCCCGGCCTTATTGGCGCGGATGTTTGCCACCTCAACCTGCACAAAACCTTCGCCATTCCACATGGTGGCGGTGGACCAGGCATGGGCCCCATTTGTGTGAAAGCGCACCTGGCTCAATATTTACCCGGCCACGTATTCCTGGGTGCCAATGGCTTGCAG
>JBCNOR010000445.1:0-4768 GCA_039593785.1 Niabella sp.
AACCGCAAAAGACCTTCCCTTAGCCGTGGTATCTTTGGGTGGGGTAGTTGTTGTATCTTTCGGTGGTGTAGTAGTGGTATCCTTGGGTGGATTGGTGGTAGTATCGTCGCCAATATAAATGGGTGACGACTTACTGCAGGAAGAGCAAAACCGTACAATTAGGGCTGTACAGAGGATGACGCCGAAGCATTTTAGAGAGCTGCGAAATGATTGGGGCATGTTGAATTTTTTATACAAATTGGGGATGTGTATTGCGCCCGCGCGCAAAGATATATGTTTTGAGTATGTAGGGCTTACAGTTAAACAGTGTTGTCAATTTTAAAGATATCAATAAAAATATGTTTTTTTCTTAATCAATTATCATGCCTTAGTAATAATTTTTGCACTCGGGAATTAAATAGGTTGTTTTTCCTGAACAACTGTTCATAAATACTATAATTTAATGTATTATGTCCTCAATATTTTTATCATACTTTTTTGGATTGGCCGTTATTATCTTAAATAGCTGTGGGGATAAACAGGCTCCCGAACGGGGTGCTGACACAGGCATTATTGGTCCTGGCCAGGTTATTGATACGGCTGCTCCCATCACCATGGACCAGTTCATTGGTGTGAACGCGTTTGTAGACGATCCTCCACAGTTGATCAGCGCAGGCGGTTTTGCAAGGGAATATCACAACTGGGCCTGGGATGAGGGGAACTTCGATCCTGCGTACCCTGGATTCCCGGCCAATCAAATACGCTTCGCTCCCAGTTACCCCGGCTGGAGTTACGATGATTATTATCGCAGTCTTCACGATATAGGCGTGATGGTTGCTCCCTGCATCCAGGGCTCTGTTCCGTGGCTGCAAAAGTCATCGGCCTTCCAGGCTAGTTACAAGCCCCTGGATGCCCCGGGGCTTGATGCGGCCAACCCCAACTCTTATTATGCCAAGTCCAATTTTATGTTCCAGTTTGCGGCACGCTATGGAAGCAAGTCAGTGCCCGACAGCCTGCTCCAGCTGGCTACCGGGCAGCGACGCGTTTCCGGATTGGGATATATTCAATATGTGGAAGACTGGAATGAGCAGGATAAGGACTGGGAAGGGAAGAATGCCCAATTTACTCCGGAAGAGTATGCGGCTATGGCCAGCGCCGACTATGACGGGCATGGCAATACAATGAAGCTGCACGGCAAAAGATATGGAATAAAAAATGCGGATAGCAGTATGAAATTAGTAATGGGAGGGCTTGCTATTTTTAACCTGGACTATATCAAGCGTATGAAAAGCTGGTTTGAGCATAACCGGGCCGACAAAAAATTTGCTTCAGACGTGCTGAATTTTCATTTATATACTTTTCCTGATGGTTCGCAATATGGAGATAGCGGACCCGCTTTATCGCCTGAAGCTGGAAAACTAAAAGAGCAGATGGCTGCTATTGTGAAATATAGAAATGAGTATTTACCCGGCAAAGAAGTATGGCTGTCTGAATTCGGCTGGGATACCAACCCCGATTCGAGGTTAAGTGTACCTGTAATAGGCAGTATGGATCGCCAGGAAGTGCAGGGGATCTGGCTGGTAAGAGCCTACATGGCCCTGGCGGCTGCAGGTGTAGACCGCGCACAGATGTTTATGTTACGTGATGTAAATCCCAATGATAAAACGCAGTTTTCAAGTAGTGGGCTGGTGGGACCCAAAGGTGATTTTACCCGTAAAAAGTCCTGGTACTATGTGGCCACGCTAAAAAATACTTTAACAAACATGCGTTATGCGGGTGAAGTGGCATCAGGCGATGCAAACGTACTGATCTATAAATTTAAAGAAGTTAAGGGAAATAAAGGTGTATACGCTATCTGGGCCAAAACCAGCACGGATTATAAAGTAGATGGTTATTCGTTCAGGATCCCGGCGTCGGTATCAAATGCAAACCTGGTTACCTTATCGGCCGGAGCCGCATCGGGTCAGCAATCGAAATTAAATATCAGCGGCGGCCAGGTATCCGTTAATGTGTCTGAACGTCCCGTTTTTATAATGGTGGATCATATAGAGTAGATGGTAAGAGATATTGTTATAGTTGGAGTGCCTTAATAAAACGGTCTTTACCCTGCATATCCTTTTTCAAAACGGTACTAAAACCCTGGCCTTCAAACAATAATTGCGTTTCCTGACCGAGTTCTTCAAATATCTCAACGTAAATCATCCCGTTGTCTTTCAATAATGTTTTGCCTGCTTCTGCAATGGCTGCATAAAAAATAAGCGGGTTGCTGTCTTCCACAAAAAGGGCCAGGTGAGGTTCGTGAGCTACAACATTGTCATGCATCAGGCCTTTTTCCCTTTGAGGAATATAGGGCGGGTTACTGACAATGATGTCAGACTTTGGGAACGAGGACCAGTTCTCTCTGTTCAAAAAATCGCTTTGTATAAAATTGATTTCGGTTTTATGTTTACGTGCATTTTTCCGGGCCACCAGCAGTGCCTCGCTACTGATGTCGCAGGACCTTACCTCGGATTGAGGCATTTTTCTTTTTAGTATAACAGGAATACAACCGCTTCCGGTACCAATGTCAAAAATGGACAGGTCTTGTTTTCCTCTATGATCTTTTATGATCCAGTCCACGAGTTCTTCTGTTTCGGGGCGCGGTATTAATACCGATTGGTTGACAAAGAAAGGAATATCGTAAAACCATGCTTCATTTAAAATATATTGTATGGGTTCAGATTGCTGTAGTCGTTTTTCAATCTCCTCCCACATTTTCATAAAGCATCCGTCGGGAGTAAATGTTGCAGTACTATTACTACGGAGATTAATGCCTGTCAGGTTTTCAATAGCCAGGTTAAACAGGTTGCCCGCTTCGTCAGCCGGATAAATACCTTTTAAATTTTCAATAAACCCTGTTTTTAATTTTTGTAGCGACATATTACAAACTTATAAAATTTAGATAAGGCCCCCTGCATTTATCGCAAACTGCCTGCAAATAGCAGGAGATGGATGTTAATTCATTTACATTTGCAAAAATGTACGAACAGGCACATGAGGTTTATATGCAGCGTTGTCTGCAACTGGCGAGATTAGCTGTGGGGAAAGTGGCGCCTAACCCAATGGTGGGTGCAGTGCTGGTGCATAAAGGAACAGTGATCGCTGAGGGATATCATCAGCAGTACGGTGGCCCGCATGCAGAAGTGCATTGTATACAGGAAGCCTTGCGGAATCATCCCGATCAAATTGCTGATTCCACTTTATATGTTTCATTGGAGCCCTGTGCGCATTTTGGTAAAACGCCGCCCTGCGCCGATCTGATCATCCGGCATAAAATACCAAAAGTGGTTATTGGCTGCAGAGATAGTTTTGAAAAGGTGGATGGAAAGGGGATCGCGAAGCTCAAAGCTGCAGGCATCGAAGTAATAGTGGGCGTTTTGGAAAAAGAGGCCATAGCTTTAAATAAAGCCTTTTTCACATTTCACCAGTTAACTCGTCCTTATATTACCCTGAAATGGGCACAAACAGCAAACGGCTATATTTCCGAAGAAGGTAAAGCCCGGCTGATGATCAGCAATGATTATACGAATCGCCTGGTGCATAGCTGGCGAAGCGGGCATGCTGCTATTATGGTGGGAGCTAATACCGCTATAAGCGATGATCCGCTTTTAGATAACCGCAACTGGATGGGGCCTGGTCCTAAGAAAATAGTTTTTGATCCTAATCTGAAAGTACCGCTAACACTTCGTCTTTTTAATACTGCGGACGTGGTGATCGTTTTGAATACGGTTAAGGATGCCGTCTCCGCAAATATCATCTATTTGAAAATAAATAAAAGTAGCATGATACCGGATGCTATGCGCCAGCTTCATCAATTAAACATACAAAGCGTATTAGTGGAAGGGGGAGCTTACCTGCACCAGTCTTTTATAAAGGCAGGTATATGGGATGAAGCCCGCATCATTACTAATAAAGAATTATTGGTAAACAAAGGTGTAGCCGCACCTGTGTTGTCGGAGCAGGCGAAGCTGAAAGCCACCGTATTGCAAAACGACGAAATCGCATATTTTAAAAACCAAAATAACTCATTGATTCATGCAGCTGCCGCATTACTTTAATACGATCAATACAACGGGTACTGCTGAATTTAAAGACAAAGGAAGCCGTTTCATTGCAGTAGCCTACCCGGTTAAAAGCATCGCTGATTGCAAGCAAAAGCTGCTGGAGGTTAAAAAAGAGTATCCCAAAGCGAGTCATTATTGCTTTGCCTATCGTTTGGGACTCGATAATAATCAATACCGGGTGAGCGATGACGGAGAGCCCTCTGGTTCTGCCGGAAGACCTATTTTGGGACAGATCGATAGTCGCGGGGTTACAGATATATTAATAGTTGTAGTCCGATATTTTGGCGGGACTCTTTTGGGAGTGCCCGGCCTGATTAACGCCTATAAATCAGCCGCCGCAATGGCACTACAGGTTACACCTTTGATCAGGAAGCCGGTATTGGTTCCTTACCATCTGCAGTTTGATTACACCCAAATGAATGATATTATGACCACCATCAAACAGTTTGACTGTGAAGTTACAAAGCAGGAGCTGCAGTTGTTTTGTGTGATGGATATAGCCATACCCAGGTACCGCCTTGCAGAAACATTAATGAAGCTGGGAGATATTCGCGATATTGCTATTCAACCCATCGAAAAATAGCGCTGCTTTCTGCTAAAATAGCATACTGATTGACATTTCCCTGCACTTTAGTCATGTTTAATGAGCTGAATATGACATCATTACATTAAATGCCGGCTTGGAT
>JBCNOR010000446.1:0-4762 GCA_039593785.1 Niabella sp.
GCAGGAACCGACGATACAGGCCCCATTCAAAAAGCACTTAACTATTGCTCAAAACAAGGCACTGAAATCAAATTGCTGGCGGGTAAAAAATACCTGACCCATACACTCTATCTATATAAGGATAGCCTTAAGAATCCGGGATACCAGGCAAAACCCGGGCGAATAAAAATAACCGGCCAGGCGGGCGGTATTGCTACCGGAGACCTGGAACCACAAGGCGCAGGCTTTGTTCATGTAAATAACGAGACTGCTAATCTTATTGAATGTATCGGCTTTTTTTCTATCAGTAGTCCTGCTACAATGGGAGGGCAAATTGATTTTGAGAATGTAAACTTTATCGGCGGTAATAAAACCCTCAATGTTATTTATTTCGAATCCTGCCAGGGACAGATCTTACTAAGCAACTATACCGTGCAGATTAATAACCCCGCGGGTAATGGCATTACGGAAGTAACAACATGGGAAACCGAACATCACAATGGTTTAATAAGAGGGCAGGCATCAGGCACTGGCAGCTGGACGGGCGTTGGATTGGATATCAAATCTAATGAGTCCAGTGGACAAACAAATATGAAGATTTACAGCAACGTTAATGTCTATAAATGCGGGTATGGTATCAGGATTGGAAGGAGGACGGCCAGTGTCGGAACTATCGGGCCACTTAATTTTATTGGCGGGCAGGTAAGTCTTTCTGATCAGCACAACATGTGGCTGGACGGGGGCGTTTACAATCTTGTTTCAACGGGCCAGCAATTTGAAGGCTCCAGGTTAAATGCCATTCTTATTGATTCAGACGGTGCTAACGATTTGCCCCGGAATATCAAGTTTACAAACACCTATTTAACTGGTGGGGGAAGGATAGAAGATGGTAGTAACAATAGTTACGCAATACATATAAAAGACGGTGTTGGAGTAGAATTCGACAGTCCTTTATTTAATAACCTGGGCAATGGTATTGTTTTCAATAAGGCGGCTACGCAGGGGCTTGTGATCCGGCGGCCGGTGGTAAGAACCGTTCGTACATACGGTACTACCAATGGTACTTTTATTCATGCGTATGGAAACACGGTGGCCAGTAACAGGCTTACGCTGGAAGACCCTCTATTTAACCAGGCTCCTGCTACTTATATTTCCGAACCAGCACTATCAGCCTTTCTTACTACGGCAGCGGGCGGACGCCTGTCTGTAGGAAACAATGCCGCAGTTGTTTCCTGTGGCATGGGTGCAGGAACATTACAGGCTGCGCAGATACTCAATTTTAATAATTCAGCTGCCACTACTATTACCAATATCACGGGCGGACAGCTTTTTCGAGAGTTATTACTTACATTTAGTAATGCCCTCACCACTATTTCAAGTAACGAGAATATAAAGCTTTCGGGCAATATTGCTTTTAGTGGTAGCACCAATTCTACTTTAAAACTGATATGGATGGGTACTTACTGGCAGGAAATTTCAAGAAGTGAATAATACATAAATAAAATAACGATGCTTTCAAAACACTATTTTTTAAAATTTTACATAACCATTTGGACGATATTTTTATCGGTGCTTTGCCAGGGGCAGGAGGCAAAGGTTAAAGATGAGCTCAGGCCTGCGTTGTCTGTAAAGCTCACGGGTTTTATAGAGCAACGCCTTAATGCTGCTTACAACAATCGGATACTTACCCAGGACGTGAGCCGGCTGGTAGCTCCGTTTCGCAACCGTACGGAAACCCGTTGCTGGCAGTCTGAATTCTGGGGTAAGTGGTTTACATCTGCAGTGCTGGCTTACCGCTATCGTCCTGATATAGTTCTTAAAAAGAAACTGGATACTGCCGTAGAGCAACTGATTGCTACTCAAACCAGCGATGGTTATATTGGCAATTACGCTCCGGCGGCCAGGCTTGAACAGTGGGATATATGGGGACGGAAATATTGCCTGCTGGGGCTTCTTGCCTATTACGATCTTCAAAAAGATACCCAAACGCTGGAGGCAGCTAAAAAGCTGGCCGATCATCTTATCCAGGAGCTAAAAGATAAGAGTGCTTTGATTGTTAAAAAGGGCAATCACCGGGGCATGGCTGCATCGTCCGTACTGGAGCCCATTTGTCTTTTGTATAATCGTACCGGTGAAAAACGTTATCTCGAATTTGCTAATGAAATTATAAAAGAGTGGGAGTCTGAAAGCGGCCCTCAACTTATCAGCAAATCGGCAGTACCGGTTGCTCATCGTTTTCCCAGGCCTGCCAACTGGTTTGGTTGGGAGCAGGGACAAAAGGCTTATGAAATGATGTCTTGTTATGAGGGATTATTAGAATTGTACCGTTTAACGGGTAAGCAGGAATATAAAGAGGCCGTGGAGCGTACCTGGAGAAGTATTGAACAAACGGAAATAAATATTACCGGCTCAGGATCTGCTGCTGAATGCTGGTTTGGAGGTAAAGCTTTACAAACATTACCGGTAAGCCATTACCAGGAAACCTGTGTAACCGCCACATGGATCAAGCTAAATCAACAATTATTAAAACTTACAGCTGCAGTAAAATATGCTGATGCCATTGAACAGTCGTTTTATAACAGCCTGTTGGGTGCCATGACACCCGATGGCACTGATTGGGCTAAATACAGTCCGCTTGCGGGATACAGGCAGCGGGGAGGCGAGCAGTGTGGCATGGGATTAAATTGTTGTGTAGCCAGTGGTCCCCGCGCATTATTTACGTTGCCGCTTAGTTCGGTAATGCACCAGGAAAATGGAATACGGCTTAATTTTTTTCTACCCGGTGTTTATGAGCTGACTACGCCAGGTAAGCAAAAGTTATTGGTAAAGCAGGAAACTAACTACCCGGTAACAGGTGTTGTTGGACTTAAGCTTCAATTGGTAAAGCCTGAAACTTTTTCAGTGTCCATACGCATTCCCTCCTGGAGCGCTCACACGGCACTTACTATTAACGGGCAGTCCCAATCAGACCCATCCGGTGGACAATATCTTACTATTACCAGGACCTGGAACCCCGGAGACCAAATTGCTCTTAACCTTGATATGCGGGGGCGACTGATGTATTCCGGGAACGGATCTCAATATTTCGCAGTACAGTACGGGCCTCTTGTATTGGCAAGGGACAGTCGCCTGGGCGCACCCGATACAGACGAGGCATTGATACCTGTTAAAAGCAATGAGAGCTACATCAATTTAGAACCCTGCGAAGCAAAAGATGGTAAGTTTTGGGTTTGTTTCAAAGCTTTGGTTAAAACAGAATCTCACAAAGAGGGTCGGGCCGATCCTGTACCTGTATTGCTATGCGATTATGCATCGGCCGGCAACACCTATTTAGAGGCTTCAAGATTCAGGGTTTGGATGCCGCTCCTTTTTGAACCGAGATACGTGAAATAGAATCATGATAAAAATGAATGACGTTGCACAGGGTAAAGCGAAAAGAAGCCGCTGGCCAGTAATGGGGTAGTAACATAAAACACAAATCTCCCGGGATTCCGGGAGATTTGTACTATGTGATCTATAAGCTATTTAAAATTATTTCTTCAGTACCTCAGCCATTGTTTTACCAATATCAGCAGGGCTGCTTACCACATGTATACCGCATTCGCTCATAATTTTCATTTTAGCTTCTGCTGTATCATCTGCTCCGCCTACAATAGCGCCCGCATGGCCCATGCGACGGCCGGGAGGCGCTGTTTGGCCGGCAATAAAGCCTACAACCGGTTTTTTATTGCCGGTAGCCTTGATCCAGTTGGCGGCCTCCGCTTCCATACCACCACCAATTTCACCAATCATAACAATGGCATCGGTTTCGGGGTCGTTCATTAATAATTCTACGGCTTCTTTGGTTGGGGTACCAATGATGGGGTCTCCACCAATACCAATGGCTGTACTGATTCCAAGGCCTGCTTTCGCTACCTGGTCAGCAGCTTCATAAGTAAGGGTACCCGATTTACTTACAATACCAATACGTCCCTGCTGAAATACAAAGCCTGGCATAATGCCTACTTTGCACTCGCCGGCAGTAATAACACCCGGACAGTTAGGCCCTATCAATCTTGTATTGGAGCCCAGTAAATAGTTTTTCACTTTCACCATATCCTGTACAGGAATACCTTCTGTAATACAAACCACTAAACCAATGCCTGCATCTGCTGCTTCCATGATAGCGTCTGCTGCAAAAGCCGGTGGAACGAAAATAATGCTCACGTTAGCGTTGGTTGCTTTAACCGCGTCAGCCACCGTGTTAAAAACGGGTCTGTCCAGATGGGTTGTGCCGCCTTTATTAGGGGTAACACCGCCTACCACGTTCGTTCCATACTCTATCATTTGGGTTGCATGGAAAGTACCTTCTGTGCCGGTAAAGCCCTGTACTAACACTTTCGAATCTTTATTTACTAATACTGCCATTTTATAGTTTTTTCTGATTGGTTACAAAAGTAAGGAAACCAGCATGCTAATAAGCTAAATTTTTGCTGTTTCCTATACAAAATGAATAATGGTAATATGAAAGCTGGCTTCAGTGGAAGTACAGGAGGCCTGGCGTGTTATTCTTTTGGTGTGCCCACAACGCCATCACCATCCATATCGGTGTTAAATTTCTCTTCCAGGGCGTCCCGTACATCTTCGTGTACGTCTTTAGGAATTTCTCCTGTTTCCTGTATGGTACGCATATTTTTTGCATCCTGCAGGAAGTTAGACGCAAAAATGAACTCGTTGAGTTTTTTATTATCGCTGTAAATGATCTCCTTATTGGTTCCTTCCCATTCTTTTTCTCCCTGGTGCA
>JBCNOR010000447.1:0-4762 GCA_039593785.1 Niabella sp.
GATCGGATATAGGCAAACTGAGATCAGCAATATTCAATAGCATATAGTTCGATATCAATTTTTACAGGTTATTTTTTTGAAACAGCAGGACGTGTTACATCTACTTTAAAAAAAGAACTGCACCCATCAGCCTGGCGGATGACCCGTTCTCCCGAGAGCTTATTGACACTTTCGAGGCTGAGGTTCACTGTCATAGAAGATGAAAGAGAATCTGTGGCTGTGGGTGGTACCGAAAGCTGAAAACCATCACCCTTAAAGGAACCTACGTAAACCCTGATCAGCTTTTCTCCCTGCATGGCCCGCACACTCACCGCCTCATCCCTTTTTATAAATAACCAGGTTTCTTTACGTGTATCCCCTACCGCAAAACCAGAGCAATTGGTTTTAGTGCAAAGCATGTTTACATCCCATGTTCCTGAAAGTGAATCTGGTAAAGGCAGCGAACTGCTATCGGTCAACAGCAGCGAAGAATCTTTTATAGCAATATTTCTTTTAAGGCTGTCTTCAAACAGTTGTAGTTCTTTTTCCTTCAGTATTACCATGCGCTCCCGCTCTGCAATCCTCGACTCCCGCTCATCCAGCTCTTTTTTACGGTCTTCCAGCCCACAACCATAAATACTCAGGATCATTAATAGTAAAGCAAATTTTTTTTTCATGAATCAGGTATATTTTACAAGTTCAGAAAACGAACGTCTTAAAAAATGCAGCCCAGATGGCCGGTATATGTTAGCTATCGATAATGATGGCGTGGCCGCTAAAATAGAGATTATACAACTAAAATCAATAAAATTAATAATGTTTTACGCTACCCTCTGAAACCTGGGGTTCTATCCTGCTTTAAATTTATTATTATGCGTGGTATATATAAAATACCGCTACCTGTAGAATAAACGCTACCATTCCATGAGGTTTCGCTAAAAAAGCTAAAATGCATCCCTGATAATCATCCTGCTACATTTACGGCTTAAAGCGGCACAGGGCTTGATATACCTTTTCTGACATTCGCCCTCTAAATAATCAATCATGGATATCGTAAAAGTAATTGAAGTGATCGCTTCCCCGCACACAGGATTTGATGATGCCATCCGTACCTGTGTTAGTGAGGTTGCCCAACTGTAATATTGATTTCCTATGTGATTTTAAAGGGCATTTAAAGGAGAATAAAATTGGATCTTAGAGAGCGACTTTAAAGTATTGTTCGGAGCAGAAGCACCTACGGAACTGCGTCCCGGCTGACAGCGGGGATAGCAGCGATTTTCAGACATCGTTATATATTCAATAAAAAGTTATTATGCATATTGTATTTATTAAATTACTGGCAGGAGCTGCACTACTGCTGACACCCCGCCTCCTGACGTCTGAAACCACGGCCGTTGTTAATAGCTACCTGTCTGGCATCTGCATATTGCTCCTGGCAATCGCAGGTATGCGATGGCCGCTGGTTAGCCGGTACACCGGCATTCTTGTGGGTATATGGCTGGTGGCAGCTCCTTTCGTACTTCATTACCGGTCGTCACAGGCTACTATAGCAACGCTAAGCATAGGATTTTTTGTCACACTGTTTTTTGCCCTGTTTAATGGAACTATGAAAAAGAAAGCGCGAAAAATTCCGGCCATATGTATTCTGTAAGTGTAGAGAATTATTGACTACAATATGTACCTTTTTTTTCACGCTTTTATCGCTGCCTTTTGTATCAACATGCCCGGTTTTACGGTATTAAATTCACCTAAACACCTGGGCCCTAAGCTGTTTACAATTTATCCATCTGTTACCGGCACAGCTATTGAGACGCTACAGAGATTGGTTGTTTTTATTCATTAAATAGCAGCATTATGAAAAAGTATCTTACGATAGGTCTGTTACTGGCGTTATGTATTGCGGCCTGTGAAAACAGGCAACAAAATAAGGATCCGAAAGACCTGGCTGAAGACCAGAACGAGGCCCGGTTTGATAACACCCAAATAGAAGATGATGCTGAATTTGCGGTGAAAGCCGCAGATGGTGGAATGATGGAAACTGAGCTGGGCAGGCTGGCTCAAACTAAAGCGGTGCATAAGGAAGTGAAAGATTTTGGAGCAATGATGATAGCAGATCATACAGGTGCTAATAAAGAGCTGCAATCTTTAGCCCAAATCAGAAACATCAGCTTGCCGGCCACGTTAAGTAAAGATAAACAAAAGAAGTATGATGAACTTCATTCGAAGCAAGCCAGCGAGTTTGACAGGGAGTATATTTCTTTTATGATTAAAGACCACAAAGAAGACATTGAAGACTTTCGCGAACAGTCGAAAGAGGGTAAAGATGCAGAACTACGCAATTGGGCCACCTCAAAAATACCAACCCTTGAGCATCACCTGGCAGAAGCGCAGCGTATAGACAGCTTGTTAAGGAGTAAATAAAACGGGATGCAGGATGCTAGTGGATAATAGGTGCTGGATATTGGATACTGGAGGCTGGATAATGGATGCTGGATATTGGAGGCTGGATATTGGATACCGGATGCCTGATACCGGATGAATATTTTTGAATTTATTATTGATCTATAAAACAAATACTATGACAATTTCTAACAAATTTTCAGACATGCAAAACAGCGAATTTCACCAGTTCTTTGTAGAAGAACTAAGAGATATTTACGGTGCGGAGCTATCACTTATAAAAGCATTACCGAAAATGCAGGAAGCAAGTACCAGCGAAGAACTGGCAGCAGCTTTTTATAAACATGCCAGCGACACACAACTGCACATTGAAAATCTTGAGCGTATTTTCGATCTCCTGGACGAAGAATCAGATAGTAAAAAATGTAAGGCTATGGAAGGTCTGATAGAAGAAGCGGAAGAAATCATCAGTGATACAGAGAAGAACAGCTATACCCGTGACGCAGCATTAATACTGGCCGCTCAAAAAGTAGAACATTATGAAATAGCAACTTATGGCACTTTAAAAACTTTTGCGAGAAATATGGGGCATACTGAAGTTGCTGAATTACTGGAGCGTACACTTGCAAACGAAAAAATGACGGATGAAACCTTAACAGAAATAGCTGAAGATTTTGTAAACTCACAGGCAGCTACCGAATAAAGCAGCTTTCAAATACTACCTATTCAACACCTGTCCCCGGCTATGGCCGGGGCTGTTTTTACCAGGCGCTTTAATATCCTGGAAACAGTTCAGTTAATGACTGATTCGCCGGTTGCGTGACGTCAGCCAAATACCTGCGACCACAATACCCATGACTGTTATAACCGCCCGCTTTGATGTATTGAAAGAAACGGGCAACAGGGTCTTCCCATAAATACCATTATAACCACCTGAAGGCTGAAATACTGTGCCGCTGCTGCTATGGGCTTTATTAGCCCACTTCATAGCTCCCCGCACAGCGAAAGAAGATACACTACGGATAACAGCCGGGCAAACCTGGTACAGCCTTTTAAACAGGAAACCAAACCAATCGGGATAGGATGCAGCAACCGGATGTTTTGCGAGCTTTACCATTGCATCGGCCAAGCGACGGGGATCGAAAGCGGGAGGTGGTGTACTTAAACGGATGCCAGAGTAATTGGCCGCATGCCCAATACCGGCGGAGCGCTGAAAGCCCGGATACAATGCACAAATATGAATATGCGGGTAATCGGACACTTCGGCCTGTAAGCCTTCTACCAATCCCCTTATTCCATATTTCGACGCTGTGTAAGCGGTACCATAAGGAGCCGGCATCCATCCACCGATAGATATATTATTAATGAGAATACCACTACCCTGCTGCTTAAAAACCGGCAGCACTGCCCGCGCTCCATATACATAACCCAGGAGATTGGTTTTGATCACCTGATCGATCACTTCAACCGGCGTTTCTTCAAATTTCCCGAAGGACAACACACCGGCATTATTGATCCAGCACTTGATATGGCAATTGACGGACAGCGCCTGTTTCAGCAAATGCTTTACCTGCATTACATCTGACATATTGGTGGCAACGATCTTCACCTGGGCTCCCCACTTCCTGCACTCCGAAGCAGTTTCTTCCAATCCCTGAAGGCTACGTGCGGCCAACACCAGGTTTGCACCTTCGCAGGCAAAAGCAATAGCGGTTGCCTTGCCTATTCCACTGGAGGCGCCGGTAATCACAACCGTTTGATCCCGTAACATGGTGTCCTTTATTTTATTTTCCATATCAGCCAGGTTTCAAAATTCAGACCATAAAAGCGACGGGAGAAAATATATTGCCTGCATTGTATTGGCATCCATTTTGACCGTACATTAACATGTTAATTTTGATAGCCCTCATTATTGGCCTGCTCAGCACTTTTGTTATGACTGTTTTTATACAGTTGCTGGGTTACAGGCAAAGAAAATCAATTCCCTGGCTGCTGGGTACCTTTATCAATACCCGGTTAAAGCCTGCCGGCACTGCCAGTCAAACCCAACTGCTGACCTGGGGAAATATTATTCACTACCTGATTGGTATCGGCTTTGTTGCAGTATATCTTTTCATATGGTACCAGGGCTGGCTGGTACACAGTTACACCACGGTATTTATATTTGGGGCCATTGCCGGCCTGTTAGCTATTACTGCCTGGTATCTCACATTGAGTAATCATCCGCTTAAGACTTTTATTTCCTACCCCGCTTTTCTATCATCTATTTTTGCAGCTCACCTTGTATTTGCATTCAGCATGGCCGGTTTGATGGATCTATGCATGATCTTTTTTTTGAGCACCGAACACTTTTCATGGATGTATACTTAGTCTTATAACACAT
>JBCNOR010000448.1:0-4756 GCA_039593785.1 Niabella sp.
GAACAATTTCTCATGTTTAGTTTGCGGAGGAGATTTCTATCTTCTCCTTTTATTATAGAATGATTCCTGGCGGGCATTGTTAGCTTGGCCTCTTTCACTTAACAGGAATGAGTAAGCCAAACGGCCGGGGATCTATGGCTGGTTACAGATATTTTCTAAATCAAACTGGTTTAAGATGGATATATAATCATAGCCTGTGGCGCCGGATAAACGGGCACGGGGATCAGGTAGTTGTTCAAATACATTTTGTATAAAAGCAAACGCATCTGCTTTGGTTTGAAAAAATTCCGAACCCGTAAAACGCCGGTTGACCAGGTAGTACTCAGCAGGTGAAAAAGATGCAGGAAGCGCTATCAGGTAACTGTTTTGGCCGGTTTGCCGCTCTATGCCCCTTACCGATATAAGATGTAGCGACAGACCTCCATCAAAATAAATAGTGATTATCCTGAGATCCGATAAAAATAATTGCTTCAGGATGGCATAGCAGATGTCTGCAAATACGTCGGCAGCAACATGCGCATCTACAATTTTTTTGGTAAGCAGCTTTAGGTGGAACTGTTGAATCTCATGATCGCTACCAGTTAAGCTAACATAAAAAACCTGTGGCTCTAAATTATACACGACTATTCGTGTAATGCAGGTATACCCTCTTTTTGGGTTTTCATTGTTTACTATTGGGGTATTTGATGCGATAATGACTTCATCATTAAAGATCAGACCCAGTACTGTACTCATGTAATCTATATTTTTAGTTATTTTCATTTGTAATTTTCGCCATCTTTCTTCAGGCATCCAACCCGTTATAGCAATACCAGGCCCGGCCCATAACCAGAATTTTTAAGCGGGTCATAAAATATAGTCTACCAGGCTGCCAGGTATTTGTTTTTCGTTATACGGTTTATTGACTCAAACTATAAAAAAATGAGTATTTTTATAGCTAAGTTTATGCAAGAAAAAGAAGTAACTATATATGATATTGCCAGGGAATTGGACCTGGCTTCGTCAACGATAAGCCGTGCTTTAAAAAATGATCCCAAAGTCAAGCTTAAAACACGCAATAAAGTTCACCAAATGGCTCAGAAAATGGGCTACCAGACTAACCCGTTTGCCCGTAGCCTGAGAAATAAAAGGAGCTTCCTGATAGGAATAATTATCCCGAGACTCACCAATCATTTTGTATCCTCTGCCATATCCGGGATAGAAGATATGTTAAGTGTCAAGGGATACAATATTATTATCGGTCAAACTTATGGCCAGCCAGACAAAGAAATCTCGGCCTTAAAAATGTTAATGGACAACAGGGTTGATGGGCTGTTGGTATCCTTAGCAGATCAAACCAAAAGTCCCGATCATATTGACCTGTCAACAAAAAACAAGATACCATTAATATTTTTTGACCATGTGCCAGATGCGACAGACAATTCTGTGATCATAATAGATCATATGCAGGCCGCTTATATGGCCACCAGGCACTTGATTGAAACCGGCTGTAAAAAGATAGCCCATGTTACAACCGGCGTTAGCCACGGCATTTACGCAGACAAATATGCCGGGTATAAAAAAGCACTATCAGAGAGCGATAAAAAGCTAAAAGAAGAGTTGCTTATTTTTAACGATTTGAGTAGCATTGAATCCGGCAGGCAGGTAGCTGAACACCTGCTAAAAATGAGCAAACCACCTGATGGCCTGTTTTTTGAAAATGACCATTCTGCGGCTGGTTGTATAGCCGGTCTGAAAAAAGCCGGGCGAAATATACCCGACGACATAGCGATTGTGGGTTTTAACGATGAGCCTGTTGCTACGCTGATAGATCCCAATCTCTCCAGTATTGCCTACTCAGGATATGAGATCGGGCGGGTAGCCGCTCAGAATATATTGCTGCAGATTGAAAATCCAGAAATGCCAAAGATCTCTAAAACTGTTTTACCGGCCCGTTTGATTGTGAGAGAATCCTCCATGCGATAACCACCCTTTAGAACGTAGTAGCAGGTAAAGACGGTTTCAATTTTTGAAGGCTATACAGCTGCCATTTTCTCAAACCCTGGGTACTAATACGGGTTCAATTAAGGTCAGTCTGTTTGTTGCTACGCCATGCGGGTCGCCTATTTCATCAAATAGAATATTTAACGCCCTTGAACCAGCCCATTCTTTACGAAAATCTACAGAAGACAATGCAGGTTCGATCATTTCGCATAATGATTCATTGCCAAAACCCACTACAACGGTTTTTGTATCGAGGTTGATCCCGTTTTTTTTCAAATACTTCACAAAGCCCGCCGCTACCCAGTCGTTGCTGATAAATATACCATCAGGCAACTCACCCTTTTGGCACATTTGGGCGGCCATCTCCATGCCTGCTTCTATACTGGATTCCATAACGGTTAATGGCTCCTGCCAGCTCTTCCCCGATTTTTTCAATGCATCGCGGTAACCCAGGTATTTATCTAAATTGACTGACGCATTTCCTGATGCCGTAGTAACCATTAAGATTCTTTGACAACCCTGATCGAGTAAGTGATGGACAGCCAGTCGGGCTCCCGCCTGGTAGTCGGTTTTCACACAGTGATAGCCCTTTATATTTTCTACATTGCCCACAATGACAACCGGTTTATCCAACTTTTCAAAAAAGTCGGCATTCACTGCAGCCTGATCTGAACAACAGGCGATAAAGCCCTCGAAATTGTCCAGGCCAGCCAGGGGCTGCTGCCTCCCCAATACATTTAGGATCGCAATTTCGTAGCCGGTTTTTTCCGCCGCTGCTTCAATGCCCGAAATAATTCTATTGGCATAATCATCTGAAAGGCGCTCCACCAATACACCAATTCTTGCTCCTGAAGTTAGCGGGCTGTTGCCGACCACGCGGTTTCCCGATTGAAGATGATCAGGTAAAGCAATTCTGCGTTTTTTTTTACGTCTCCCGGGTTGGGGCGAATGCAAGGCATTACCCGGCGCTTCGCTACCTGCACGATATGCAAGGTTGATAAGATCAAAAACGGCGAGTTTGGGCTGGTAGATCGGATGACTTTTGTTTGGCATGTCGAATCGTTTGTTGCCAACAAAAGTGCATGTCTGCGCTAAAAACTTGAAAAACCCATGTTGAAACAATTGTAACGCACGTTGATTTTCAACTTAAATAACCTAAAAATCAGGCTATTGCCCATACTGGCTGGGTGAAACGCCAAATTTTTCCTGGAAGCTTTTGGAAAAATAGGATACGCTGTTGAAGCCCACTTCCTCGGCCACCTGGCTGACTACAGCATTGGGATGACTTAATAATTCGGCAGCCCTATTGAGCCGGATGGTTCTGATAAAGTCCCTGGGGGACTGGCCGGTCAGGGCCATTAGCTTCCTGTAAAGTCCGGTGCGATCCATATGCATTTCGGTGCTGAATTTTTCTACGGTATACTCTGTATTGGCCAGGTTCCGGTTCACACAATTTACGGCGCGCTCCAGCAGGTCTTTATCCAGCGGATTAGTAGTGATGGTTTCAGATGGTACATTTTTCCCGGTACTGAACAATTTTTGCCTTTCCAAAAACATCTGCATCAATTTACGGATACGTAATTTGAGCATGTCCATATCAAAAGGCTTGACCAAATAGGCGTCTGCTCCTGCCTCATATCCTTCGTACTGGGCTTCATCGGAAGTGCGGGCCGTGAGCATAATAATGGGAGTATGCGATATATTAATATTTCCTCTTATAGCTAAACACAAATCAATACCGTTCATTTCCGGCATCATCATGTCGGTGATAATGAGATCAGGTTGCTGTCCTATTGCCAGTTCCAATCCTTTTTTACCATTATTAGCAGTAAAAACAGTGTAAGAACTGGTTAACTCAGTCTCTAAAAAACTCAAAAAGGAGCTGTTGTCTTCGACAATAAGGATAGACTTTTTAACATCCGAACCCGGTTCATTTACCTTTTGCTCCAGCCTTCCCACATTTAAAACAGCTTTGAAAACAGTTGAATACAGCTCATTTTCATCAATAGCTACATACCCATCATGCAACTCGGCATATTTTTTAACCAGGTAAAGCCCGATACCACTTCCGGTATGAACTTCATCCTGGTTACCGGCTTTATAAAACCTGTTAAATATGGCCTCTTTTTCAGATGCCGGGATACCAATGCCGGTGTCAGCTACAGTGATTACTAATTCATCTGCACCATTCATAAATGCGTTCAAGGCAATGCTTCCCCCATCAGGAGTGAATTTAAAGGCATTTGACAGCAGGTTCATTACAATACGAACCACCTTTTTCTTATCCAGCCAAACACCTGCCACGTCAGCCACACTTACTTTAAAGTCGATTTGCTTCTCCTCAGCCAATTGACCATAATTCAATGCGATAGCAGATAGGAAGGATAGATCATCTACATAACCTGCATGAAGCAGTTCGCCCGATTCGTCAATTTTTTTAAACTCCAGTAATTGATTGACAGTGTCCAGCAAAAGGTCGGCATTACTTTCAATACGTCTCAGATTGTCCTTTATTTCATTATCCGGTATTCTTTGGATCAAAGACCGTAAGGGAGTTATGATTAACGTTAACGGCGTTCTGAGATCGTGGCTGATATTGGTGAGAAACTTCGACTTTTCCCGTTCTATAGCTTCCGCCTGTTGCTGCAACCTGATCTTTTTTTGTCTTGCATTATAGCTTTTAACCAACCAATATAATACAGCGGCCAGCAGCAGCACGTACAATATCCTGGCATAAATGGTAGCCCAAACCGGTGGCCGAATGGAAATGATC
>JBCNOR010000449.1:0-4744 GCA_039593785.1 Niabella sp.
AGCATAATTTGATGAACGGCTTTGATGACATTGATTACCTGCAGGATATGAAAACAGAAATTGCTGCATTTGCAGAAAAAAGCATCTATTAAATTGGGGTGTCCGAAATGATTGCTATTCAACTGGCAAAGTAGTATTACCTATAATTTTACAAAAATAAAAGGCGCCCCTGGTCTCCCGAGGAACAGGGGTGCCATAATTTATAAATGGACCGGCGTCATATAGAAATAATGGACACAACGCTGCGCGATGGCGAACAAACCAGCGGCGTGTCTTTCTCAGCACAGGAAAAATTAACGATAGCTCAATTGCTGCTCACCGAGGTAAAAGTAGACCGGATTGAGATCGCCTCGGCCCGGGTATCAGAGGGGGAATTTCAGGCAGTAAGGAGAATTACCGATTGGGCTACCGCAAATGGGATGATTGATAAAGTGGAAGTGTTAACTTTTGTTGATGGCGACACTTCTATTAAATGGATGCAAAAAGCCGGGGCTAAAGTGATGAACCTGCTAACCAAGGGCTCACTTAATCACCTTACGCATCAGCTTAAAAAAACGCCTGAACAACATTTTGCGGAGATAGCGAATGTTTTAAAGCTTGCCACAAAAAAAGGAATTACCTGCAATGTTTACCTGGAAGACTGGAGCAACGGCATGCGTTTTTCGAAGGATTATGTTTTTCAATATATCGACTTTTTGGCTACCCAGCCGGTTAAACGGATATTGCTTCCCGACACACTTGGCATCCTTATTCCTTCTGAAACTTCAAAATATCTCACTGAGATCACGGAGCGCTACCCCACGCTCCATTTCGATTTTCACGGGCATAATGACTATGACCTGAGTGTAGCTAATGCCCTTGAAGCGGTAAAAGCGGGTATTAAAGGCTTGCACCTAACCATTAATGGCATGGGCGAACGTGCAGGAAATACACCACTTGAAAGTGTTGTTGCAGTACTGAACGATTTTCAAAAAGATGTGAAAACATCGGTAAATGAAAAAGCGCTTTATAAAGTGAGCAGGCTGGTGGAGGCCTTTTCCGGTTTCAGGATATCAGCCAATAAACCCATTGTTGGAGAAAATGTGTTTACGCAAACGGCCGGGATACATGCCGATGGGGACAAGAAAAAAAACCTGTATTACAACGACCTGATGCCTGAGCGTTTTGGCCGCAAAAGAAAATATGCACTGGGTAAAACATCGGGTAAGGCCAATATTGAAAATAACCTGGCGCAGCTGGGCATTCAATTATCTGATGAAGATCTTAAAATTGTAACCCAAAAGATCATTGAACTGGGCGATAAAAAAGAAACGGTTACCCAGGACGATCTGCCCTACATTATTTCGGATGTGCTGGACAGGCATACCATTGGCGATAGAGTGGTTGTGGAAGATTATGTATTGACGCATTCTAAAAATATGCGTCCCTCAACAACCGTAATATTAAAGTTTGAGGATGGTATTGTTGAGGAAAATGCATCGGGCGATGGGCAGTATGATGCCTTTATGAATGCGCTCACCCGTATTTATACAAAAAAGAAATTACCACTGGCCAGGCTCCGGGACTATATTGTACGTATTCCCCCAGGCGGCAAAACGGATGCCCTTTGCGAAACGATCATCACCTGGGAGTTGAACGGGCGCGAATTTACGACCACCGGCCTGGATAGCGATCAAACGGTGGCGGCAATCAAAGCCACACAAAAAATGCTGAATCTTATATAAACCGATTTGCCAGGCATGATGGCTTACATCCTGAAAGAAAACCGGATATGGGGATCGCTTTTTCAACAAGGCGTATGCTACGATCATTATAAAACAGCATTTTGAAGATTTCAAAAAACATATTATACTTTATACCGCTAATGTTGTTATTAGCGGCGGACCTGGTACTGATTGTTCTGGACATCCGCAATTTCTACCAGCCCTTTCCCAATCCTGAGCTTTACGATATTGAAACCAACAATAGTTATGCTGAGGATTTTCAAAACCTGAAATGGATCATGATGATGATGGCCCTGGTACTCATTGCTATGATCCGGCAGGAAAAAAAATACTTTACCTGGGTATTGGTTATCCTCTTTCTTTTCCTGGAAGATGTTTTTAGAATACACCAGGCCCTGGGACATTTCTTTTATAATATATTTGGCATGACTACCGGGCAAAGAGGTAGTAAGATCATGGAACTTTTTGCAGCCGCCTTTTTAGGTTTTATATTTATGGCTCCTGTTGTAGAGGCTTATAAAAAAGGCGATGCTCTGTTTAGAAAACATTCGAAAATGATATTTATTTTGCTCGCGCTGTTCCTGTTTTGTGCCGTAGTGATTGATCAGGCACACCGTTTGGCTGTTGTGCAATATAACTGGAAATATAACGTGGTGTTTGGCATGCTGGAAGACGGAGGTGAACTGATCACCGAAAGTATTTTAACAGGCTACTTAATATCAGTGGCCCTAAGACAGAAAAAAGTTGACATAGTTCATTATGTAAATAAATAAGCATAGTATACCGTATAATCGGGTATATCTTGCTTCAAAATAATAATTAGAAACCCGTCAGTTCCGGTTATCCGGGGCGACATAAACAAAAAGACAGATGAAATGAGCCGTAAAAATCTTCATCCTTAAAGAATGTCCCAGGAACTTCTTTGGAGATTATGGCGAATTCCATCTGACCATTAAAAACAATAAAAATATACAGATGAAAAAAAACATCTTAATAGTTCCGGGAGATGGAATCGGACAGGAAGTAACTGAAGTTGGTAAGAAAGTTTTAGATAAGATCGCTGCAAAATTTGGTCACGAATTTACTTATGACGAAGCATTGATAGGCCATGTGGCTATTGAAGCAACCGGTAATCCGCTGCCCGACGAAACACTGGCTAAAATGAAAAGCTCTGATGCGGTTTTGTTTGGTGCAGTAGGTCACCCTAAATATGATAACGACCCTTCTGCTAAAGTAAGGCCGGAGCAGGGTTTATTGAAAATGCGTAAAGAGCTGGGACTTTATGCCAACCTGCGCCCCATTAAATTATTTGACGAACTCCTGGATGCTTCCAGCATTAAACCAGAGATCTTAAAAGGTGCTGACATCCTGTTTTTCCGCGAATTGACCGGTGATATTTATTTTGGTGAAAAAGGAAGAAAAGATGATGGAGACAGCGCTTATGATGTAGCAGCTTACAGCAAATTTGAAGTAGAGCGTATTGCCCGCAAAGCTTTTGAAGCAGCCCGCACTCGCCGCAAAAAATTATGCTCGGTAGACAAAGCCAATGTACTGGAAACAAGCCGTCTTTGGAGAGAAGTGGTACAGGTAGTGGCTAAAGACTATCCTGATGTGGAAGTGGAGTACCAGTTTGTTGATGCTATCGCCATGCTACTGATCAAAGATCCAAAGAAATTTGATGTTATAGTTACCGCCAACCTGTTTGGTGATATCCTTACTGATGAGGCTTCACAAATAGCAGGTTCCATGGGTATGCTGGCCTCTGCTTCAGTTGGTGACGGAACCGGCGTATACGAGCCCATTCACGGATCGGCACATGATATTACCGGTAAGGGTGTAGCTAATCCAATGGCTTCTGTACTTTCGGCAGCGTTATTGCTGGATATTTCTTTTGGATTGAAAGAAGAAAGCAATGCGGTGATCAGCGCGGTAGATGCGGTGTTGAAAGCTGGTTTCAGAACCGGTGATATTGCAGACGCTTCTACACCTAAAGATAAAATATTAGGAACAGCAGCTATTGGCGAAGAGATACTGAGCCGTATTTAATTTATTAAAAAGAAGATTATGAGCTGGATAACATTGGCCAGTGAAGAACAATTGGAAGCAATCCATCAAAAGTCATTCGAAAAGCCACAACTGATCTTTAAGCACAGCACGCGCTGTTCTATCAGCAGTGTTATTAAGAACAGACTATATAAAAATGAATTGCCCGGAGTAATAGATTTTTATTACCTCGATCTTATTGCCAACAGGCCGGTTTCCAATAAGATAGCTGATCAATATGGTATTGAGCACGAATCTCCCCAGGTGCTTTTAATAAAGGACGGCAAATGCATTTTCAACGAAAGTCATAGTGCCATTTATATGGAAGACATTGTTGAAAAAGCATAAAAAACATTTCTTTTTTACAGAGAAATCCTCTATTTTTGCCGCCCATTGGCGGGGTAGCTCAGGTGGTTAGAGCGCAGGATTCATAACCCTGAGGTCACGGGTTCAATTCCCGTCTCCGCTACAGAACAGGGACCTTCAATATTATTTTGAAGGTCCCATTTTTTATTAGCTCCAAATTCTTTTGAGTATAAGCTAGTTAGCACAAGAAATTCATTTACATCTTTGGTTAGATATTGGTGTTTTTTTACATCATAATATATACCGTCAGGAAATAGCACTTTTTGCATTCTCCGTTTCTCTTCCAAATTGCTTAAACCCCATTCTGTACTGAGTTTGCTTGCCTTTTCTACGGCAGAGCTGATTAATTTTTCGAGGTTAGATATCTTAGGAGCCATTCTATTCAACTCCTTGTTCAAATTTGCAATCTGTTCCGTTATATGGTCGCGTGTAAGATCATGAGTTTCCTTATCAATATCCCCCATCCCGTACCTTATTTTTAATTCCTTCAATTTTCTTTCCAGCGCCACCAACTGCGATTTCAACTTGCAGTCATCCTTTACTTCAGCGCTATTGTACGCGTCGAACAACTTTTTCAGCTGAAGCTGTATTACTGGCACAATAGAAGCATC
>JBCNOR010000045.1:0-14780 GCA_039593785.1 Niabella sp.
CCTGCCGCCCGCGTTTCAGCGCGCTGACGATTCGCTTCATGTTCCGTGGAACGCGCCGTTAACGGGGCAAGAACAACCCGCTGTACCGTTTCGCAGCGCGATCCATCCCCACGGACGTCCGCTGTTTTCACGAGAAGACGCCGACGCCCGCTGCGCCGGATGCTTCCGCTGCGATGAATTCACCGCAATGGAGTTGTCATGTTTTCTCGACGTTATCTGGCGATGTGGTGTGCCATCCTGCTGCTCGCGGCCTGCGCCGCGCTCGCGGCAACCGGTCACATCGCATGGCTGTGGGTCATCGTGCCCGTGCTGCTGGTCGTGCTCGGTGCACACCGTGCTAATAAATGGTTAAGTTACCTGTAAAAAAATAATTATTAATTCCCCTGCTAAATCTTAATTTGGTATCCTAAAAAAATTGCAATGGGCTTATTCGATTTTATTAAGAACGAACTGATTGAAGTAATTGAATGGGTTGACACCTCCGATAACACCATCATCTGGAAATTCCAGGATAAAGGCAACAACATCAAAAACGGCGCTAAGTTAACCGTGCGCGAAAGCCAGGTGGCGGTACTGATGAATGAAGGTGAGTTTGGTGATGTGTATAACCCGGGCCTACATACGCTGACCACCAGCAATATGCCGGTGATCACCACGTTGAAGTCGTGGAAATATGGCTTTAACAGCCCTTTTAAAGTAGATATTTATTTTATCAATACCCGCCAGTTTACTGATTTAAAGTGGGGCACATCAGGCCCTGTTTTAATGCGTGATCCGGAGTTTGGCCAGGTGCGTATCCGGTCTTTTGGCAATTTTGCTATCAGCATTGTAGACGCCAAATTATTCATCACTGAATTCGCCGGTACGAATCCATTTGTTCGGGTAGACGCAGTGGAAGAAACATTGCAGGGCATTGTTTCCAGCAGGTTTGCAGAAGCACTGGCCCAGGCCAATGTAACGGCTTTAGATCTTGCGGCTAACTTTCACGCTATTGGTGAGAAAGTAAAGCCGGCTTTTCAGAAAGAACTGGATAGCTATGGTATTGCGCTGGAAAAATTCTTTATTGAAAATGTATCGCTGCCTGAAGAGGTAGAAAAGATGCTGGATAAGAAAACCCAGCTGAATATATTGAAAGGCAATCTGAATGACTTTAACCAGATGCAGGGAGGTATTGCCTTAGAAAAGTTGGCAGAAAATGACGCTGCTGGCAATATGGGCGGACTAGGAGCCGGAGTGCTGTTAAACAACCTGATGGGACAGGCAACCCAACCTCAACAACCCCAGGCCGCCAATACGGGTGAAAGCAAAACAGCTATCCTGGAAACGCTGAAACAATTAGGCGAACTAAAAGCACAGGGCATTCTTACAGAAGAAGAGTTTAACGCAAAAAAAACAGAATTGCTGAGCAGGTTATAATATGCAGGTTTTAAAAGAACACCCTTGTCCTAATTGCAACTCAGAACTAAATTATGATGCAGATAAAAACGCGCTGAAGTGTTTGCATTGCGGCGCACTATTCCCCATTGAAAAAAGCAGCGAGGTTGTAGAAGAAAACAATATACAGATATTTAAGGATGCGGCGACTATACCATTAGCCTCAGTTACTACTGTTATTTACAAGTGCAGTAAATGTGGCCAGGAAACACAATCAGGGGCCGATATCGCTTTTTTTGAATGCCGTAATTGTGGCAATAATGTTTTAAACCCTGAAGCTTATAAAACCCGTACCATTACTCCTACAGGGATATTGCCTTTCCAGGTATCAAAGCAGGAAGCCCTTGATATTTTTAAACAATGGATCGGCAAAGGTTTCTGGAATGACAGCAGTTTAAAAGAGCTGTCGCTGGCTGATAAGCTGGAAGGGCATTATGTTCCCTTCTTTACTTTTGACTGCCACACTTACAACCAATGGGAAGGTTACGCTGGCACCTATTATTACGAAACGATCCGCACCAAAGATGCCGCCGGCAAAGAGGTAACACAAAGTGTGCAGCGAACACGCTGGTACTGGCGAGAGGGCTCTTTTGAGCGCTTTTTTGATGATATACTGATCTGCGGCAATAAAAGCATCACGCAGGAGCAGATCAATAAGATCTATCCCTTTAACCTGCAACAGGTAGAATTATTTAACCCTGAGTATTTGTTAGGATGGCATGCACAGGCATTTGATAAAGCGCTGTTTGATACATTTAATGCAGCCCGTAACGAAATTGACAACCGTGTTCACCGCGAAGCAGCACAACACCTGGCCGACGACACTTACAAAGATCTTAGCGTTCAAACCCGTTATACCAGCGAAACTTTTAAGCAGGTAATACTACCAGTTTGGTTATGCCAGTATCTCTTCAAAGGAAAAACTTATCACTTCATTATTAATGGGCAAACGGGCGCCATTAGCGGCAATAAACCGCTGTCTACGTCCAAAATTGTGATCGCCATTATTATCGCAATTATCGTAATAGCAGTGCTGTATGGAATGAGTCAATAAATTTGTTTGGCTGCACGAAGATGTTACAATTCTCTGATCTGCTCCAGAATAAAATCAGCCCGGCTGGTCACGGTGCCTTTAGGTACATCTGTTACATTGTATCCATAGCTGGTGTATACCTCCTTCATGGCTTCGTAAGTTCTTACGGCTTCTGCCCAGGTTTGTTTGCGCTCCTTATCTGTTTGATAAATCTCCCTCCACGGCGGTAATATAAATACGCGCATGTTATAAGCGCATGCTGCTACCCATTTATTTATTTTTTTTGTAACAGGTATATCCTCCATTATCATGTAGCACACCGCATCAATTATACCCCGGTCGAAGAAAACAGCTTTGGCGGCGGACAGGCCGGTTGCCGCCCGTTGATAAGATTGCCTGCTTTCTTCCAACATTAGACGGGCATACAGTTCTTTGTTACCCCAGGGCAATCCTTCCCCGTTTACAGCAACCTGCTCCTGTATAATACGCCTGGCATCTTCCGGAACTATAGCAAATCCCTGCCGCCCCAGCTCATTTAATAAAGTGGTTTTACCAACACCGGGACCTCCCGTTATTATGTAATAATTCTTTTGTTGCACAATTATTGCTCATTAAAATGTTCCATAATATACTGCCTTGCTTCTTCCTGTGTTAATACAGCAAAACTGCGATAGCGATGATGCACATCAATGATCTCCTCGAGCGCATCAGCCACCAATTGCCGGTTAGTCCAGCTTTTAAGGTGTGCTACTACAGTTGCCAGACAACCCTTTTTATACGCAATCTGGCCTATAACATGCACTAATGTATTTCTTACCCTGGCTGTTTCATCATGCTGCAGCTCCATCAGTAAAGGCAAAATATCTTCGGGATGTTTCCTGCCTCTTAATTCGATACCGTGGCAGATCTCGCGTCGTATTTCCTTATCCTCATGACGAAGATATTTTTTTGCCCAGGTTAAAACAGGTAGAGGGTTTACTTCACCCATCTTTTTTATTGACCCGATAACGGCGTTCCTGGGGGAGTGATGCGCATCAAACAAACCTTTATCAAAAAAGTGTTGCACGATGCCGAAATCCTTCTTTCCTATCTCGCCGGCAGCATTGATCGCGGTTTGCCTGATCTTAAAATCCTCCTTTTGCATAAGCAGATTTAACAAACTAATGATCTGCGGCCGCAAATGCTCCTGCTCAAAATAAATTCGTCCTGTTGCCAGATAACCCGCTTTACGGATATAAGTATCCTCATCAGAAAAATAAACAGTAATACTTTCCGTCGTTGATAAAGAAAGTGCATCACTGATATTCTTTTTTACAGCAGCCAAAAATGCAGCTCGTTTCTCTTTTGCCCAATCATAAAATGCCATAACTTTTATTACCTATATGAATAGATAAAATTAACAACAAGAAGAATAGTCTTCGCCATTCGCAGGCCGGTCACTAAAAAATGTACAGCGTTTTTTGCAACCCTGCGATGCTAGTGGTAGAGCTCCAGGGCTTCATTGTTTACCTCGCTATCTTTTCTAAAAGAAGAAGCAGGCATCGGCGCTGTAGGAAGCGTTAAAGAGAAGGTAGTTCCCTTGTCTGCGCGGCTGGTAAAATTTAGCTGTCCGCCCATTTTCCCGGCAAACTCCTGGCAAAGCATCAAGCCCAGGCCAGTGCCTTTTTCTGAATCTGTACCTCTTCTTGAGCCAGACTCTATTCTAAAAATTTTGGTTTGCATGGCATCCGGGATACCAATGCCATCATCTTTTACTATTATCACGCATTTATCAGCTTCCGTTATAGCGGTGATCCATACATTACCGCCCTTACGGGTAAACTTAATAGCATTCATTAACAGGTTACGCACCACCAAAGCCAGCATTTGCGCATCCGCCTTCACATAAATGTGACGGGGAAGATCAATCCCAAAAGATATATCTTTTTTAAGGCTAATGCTCCGCGCCAACTCTGCTACATGAGTAAGTACGTCTTTTACACCGAGCACCTGCAGATCCGCACTAAGACCTTGCTCCTGGGCACGGGTCCATGCCAGTATATTGGAGAGCATGAATGAGGTATTGCGTGTCATGCTCAGCAACTGTGCATTCATTTCCTTCTGCTCCTGTTCATCCAGCTCAAAATCTGCCAATAACTCAAGATATCCCTGGAGTGAAGCCAGGGGCTCTTTCAGGTCATGACCTAAAATAGACAAGAGCTTGTTTTTGGTATTATTAGCTTCTTCAAGGGCAATTGATTTTGCAATCAATTCTTCCCGTTGCCGGTTGTAAGATTTCCGGACAAACATCGTTACAATAAAAATAAATATGACAATCCCCAGGTAGGAAAAAAAAACATCAACAACCCGGCTGGTCGTATCGCTATAGGTTAATTTAACAAAGTTGGGGTAAGTATACTCTGCCATCATTATCCCGCCAAGCAATAATATATTAAGGGGCAGCCATATGTAATATTGCTTCATGGGAGCCGTTGCTGCCGAGATAAAGAAAGCTACCAGGAAAATAATATGATTGGGACCGTTAATGCCCGAATTGTAATAGTAATTGATGACCAATGCCATATTCAGGGCCACCTGGAAAAGCATTGCACTCAACCTGGAAAGGCCTTTAAAACGGGATAAATAGTATAGTATACCTACTAAGAATGCAACAGCCACCAATATCAGGTACAGTTCCATCGTAAGCATGAAATAGGATATAGGCGAGTATAGCAATACGCATATAATAAGCGCAATGCATGTTGCATTAAAGACCCTTGATTCCAGGGCAAAATGATCCTTATCTCCTATCAACCATTTCCAATAGCGAACCATACCAGTTTTTTATGAGGGCTGAAGCAGCGTCAGCTTTTAGGGGGCATTATAGTTCTAACAGCGACTATTTAAACCGTAAAGATAACAGTTTTGGCGTTCATTACCTGCATTGCCATAAAATCCAAAGCAAATTTGCAACACATGGGTGAAAGCCTGTTTGTCTTTTGTTCAAAAAAAATGAACATACTTAATCTACATTAAGTGGCAGAAGGCCAAAGCGCTTTAGCTTCGCGTTTCATATCAAAAAATAATTCACATATGAAGCGCTATTTATTTATCGCAGCCGCATTTTTAGGCCTTTCGGCATTTACATTTAATAATTTGTGGAAAAATGATCCGGCTCATTCTCAACTGGGTTTTACAGTAACCCACCTGGGCATTAATGATGTTTCGGGATTTTTTAAAGATTTTACGGTGTCTGTTGAATCAGCCAAACCTGATTTAAGTGATGCGGTAGTTACTCTTTCTGCAAAAACAACATCCATTGATACAAGGATTGAAGCAAGAGATAATCACCTGAAAAGTGCTGATTTTTTTGACGCTGAAAAATTCCCTGAAATTTCTTTCAAAAGCACCGGCATTAAAAAAGCAGGAAAAGATGCTTACAAACTGAGCGGCGATTTGACGCTTCATGGCGTTACCAAGCCAGTTGTGGTTGACCTGCTCTATAAAGGCAAAACTCAAAACCCTATGAGCAAAAAAGAAACGATTGCCTTCCAGGTTACCGGAAGCATTAAACGTTCAGATTTTAAAGTGGGTGAAAAATTCCCTGACGGCATGGTGAGTGATGTAGTACGTATTAAAGCTGATGGAGAATTTGCTCAATAGCATATTAAGAGTTTAATAAATAACAGCAGCCTCCGGGTTGCTTTTTTTATGCATACTATTACCACTTAATCTACATTATTACGGGGATATACAGAAGCAGGTAAATTCGTAATGTAAAAAAAAGGAGTATTTATGAAAAGCTTAAAAGCTTATGTGGTAGCAGATAACAGAACCAACCTGGATAGTTTCAAACAGGTGGCCGGCAAATTCAACGGCCTGGAACTGCAGTATGAAACAGATGTAGAGCAAGCCATTAATACGTTCAGCCTGCAAAGCTTCGACTTGTTGATCATTGATAAAGGCTTATCACACGAAGATTATAATAAGCTGCATAAAGTAGCAGACCTCTTGCATCCGGATGCCGCGCTGGTAGCATTTGTTATGACTGATGAAGAATTTATTCATTACAAGCTGGCCGGATTGTTAGCCAAATGGGCTGATGCGCAATCAGACAGTAAAACCAATTTTATCGATAACCCTAAATTGTAATCATCAATGAAACCTGAATTTGAAAGCATACCCCTGGTGCAAAACGAAGATAAATCGCGCTTTGAAATGGTTGTGGATGGTCTTTATGCCTACATCGAATATGAAGTAGACGAAGACGGGCTGGTAGCGCTGGTACATACAGAAGCCGATCCGGGCTTATCGGGAAAGGGAGCAGCTGCTGCGTTGGTTGAAAAAACATTACTGCAGTTAGAAAAAGAGGGTAAACAGATCTTACCTTATTGTCCCTATGTGTTTGCTTATATAAAAAAGCATCCGGAATTGAAACGTATGGTGCATCCCAGCTTTCCGGCCTATCACCAGCTTTAATGGTTTACTATTAACACGGAGTAATCGTTGATACCCTGTCAAATACTGGGATGATACATGAAGAGCGGGCGGCTAATATCGGGAACTTCCTGGTAGGCCGCCTGTTACCGTTCCGGGAAAAAGATCAGCAGGAGCTTTTGTATTTATCCACAATATCGAACCGGTACCAGCAGGGATAAAATAGAAACAGCGAAGCCAAACTGGCGGGAGCCAAACCTCGCCGCTTTTCTCAAAGTACCGGGCAATGACCAGGAGTTGGTACCCTTACCCCAACCAAAACTGGAATAACATCAGGATACTCTTTCAATAGCTATATTATTTTAACCATTGGTATAAAGAGAAGTCTATTACGCCATCCCGAGTAGCGCCTGTTACTTCTATTGCAATGCGATTATTCCATTGTTTGATCAATGGCATAAAGGAAGTTAGGTTGATATCGTCCCAATGTCTTTTGGTTCTTACATCCTTTTCCTGCCATACCAGCTCACCATTGATAAAGATCTTTACATCACCTGAAGCATATAGCTTTAAACCCAGCCCCTCCGGTACTTTGCCAAAGTCAATATCCTGGTATAAATAAACGTTGGCTCCTTTCTTCACTTCTACAGGCTGTTTACTTTTTTCAAACTTAACAGCCCCTGTTAACCAGTCTGCCGCCGGTTGCTGGTGCGACGAAAAAATAAAGGGGCGGTCCATTTCTGTTCGCTGGTTTACAAAAAGAATACGCCCGTCCGCATCATTATAAACAGGCTGATGCAATTGCTTTAGCAGGGTTTCGGGTATCTTTACCACTTCCCGGTCATAGGTGATCAAGCCGTTGACCTCGCCTTCTACATCCGTTGTCTGTGTATAGATAGCTGCCGATAATCCACGCTTTACCATTAACGCTACATTATGCATCAGTTCGGTGTATTCTTTAATCAAAGTATCGGTTTCGGTATAGGTTTTATATCCCCAGTTTCTTTTGTTAGGATCCCATATATGGCCTTTCACTACCAGGCCTAACCCTCCAAATTCACCCAATACCATCGCCCGCCAGGGATTTTGATCGACCACTCCCATAGCAGGCCCGGGGTACTGGTGCACATCCAGCACATCGCCTGCGCCACGGTCGGCCCAGCCACTGGGCGCATCCACCAAACGGGTGCGGTCATATTGCTGTGTCCAGGCCGCTATTCTTTTGGTATCATATTGCCCCCACCCTTCGTTAAAAGGCACCCACATCGCGATGGAGGGGAAAAAGCGCAGGTGATCTATAATCGCTTTCCATTCCTTTTCAAACTGAACAGCCGACTCCTGCGGGCGTACCCAGTCCTGCGGGTTATCATGTTTTACAAATGACGGGTGATCAGTGCCCAGGAACCCGGAAGGCATATCCTGCCAAACCAGCATCCCGATCGAATCAGTCATGTAATAATAACGGGAAGGCTCTACCTTAATATGTTTGCGAATGGTATTGAAGCCCATTTCTTTCAACTTAACAATATCATACATCATTGCATTCTCTGATGGCGGGGTCAGCAAACCGTCGGGCCACCAACCCTGGTCAAGCGTGCCCAGGTGGAAAAGAGGTTTATTGTTTAATGCCAGGCGCATATACCCATTCTTATCTTTTATCATGTTGATCTTGCGCAAAGCAAAATAGGTATTGAACTGGTCAACGATCTTTCCTCTTTTTTTGATGGTGATAGTAGTATAGTATAGCTGAGGATTGGCAGGAGTCCATAGTTTAGCATCAGGTATCTGGAGTATCAAACTGTTCTGGAAGAAAAGCGTAGTGTCTTTTACAATGGTGTTCGCATTCTTTATAGAAATATTTAATTCATGCGACCTGGTAAGGTTCTCTGCCTGGAACGTAAAATAAACCCGGTTGCGGTCTACATCCGGCATGGGATATACGTTGGCAATATGCTCTTTTGAAACAGCCTCCAGCCATACGGTTTGCCAAATGCCTGACACAGCTTTGTACCATATCCCATTAGGATCTAAAACCTGCTTCCCACGTGGCTGCATACCGGTATCTGTAGGGTCCCAAACGGATACGACAATTTCCTGTTCGCCGCTACTTCTTAAGTAGGGGGTAATATTTACCTGGAAAGGATCGGAGCCTCCCTTATGAGTAATGGCCTGTTTCCCATTTACCCATACTTTGGTTTCCCAATCTGCTGCTTCAAAATGCAGGATAATATTTTTATCGGCCCAACCGGGCGAAATCGTAAAGTTGCGGCTATACCAAAGCTCCTGTTCGGGTAATAAAGGTTTGCCTACGCCGGATAAAGAAGACTCAATGGCAAAAGGTACCAATATCTTTCCATCATATTGGCCGGGTTTTCCAGCCCCCTTTTTCTGAACGCTATAATTCCAGAGCCCATTCAGGTTTTGCCAATCTGCCCGTTGCATCTGCGGCCGGGGATGCTGTTGCCAGACATTCTCGGGCGTTACTTCACGTCCCCATTTGGTAGAAAGCGAAACCGGCGCCGGTTTATAATCCTGTGCCTGCCCGGCTAAGGCTGCCAGGGCAAGTATACTGGTTAAAAGTTTGTACATTAAAATGGTTTTAAGCAGGGCTTGTCAGAAGTAGCTGGATCTTGTTAACGTTGGCCGACTACACGTTTACAGGCTAACGATGTCCAACGCAAAAATACCGGCTATCCTCCGAAATACTAATAACTATTTCCTGCAAAATGCGGGCCTGTTTCTGTTGACAGGAAAAGCAGAAGGGAAAGAGAAAAGTATTACAGTTAAATACGGCTGCTTAAAAGAAAGTCGGCCCTGTAGAAACAGAACGACTTACGATTGAATGGTACTAAAGAGCCGGCTACTGGCGTATGGGATCGCCGCATACATCATAACAAACCGGCATCAATTTTATTGAAATGCATCCAACTGGTTGGTGAAACACAAACCTCAGCATAGTGCAGGCCAGTGTTTCCACTGGCTTAAAGGAGAGGATAAACTATATGTAATAATAATTTTGGTACCTGTTTATCATCAGTACCGTTTTTATTGTGCCGCCGGAAGCTGCGCCCGCAAAAACTTAGCCACCACTTCGGTAGTGGTATCAATCCAGGGATGGAAAAGCCAGAAAGGATGCACCATCACATCAAACTTGTACACTTCAGTATATTTATTCCATTCCTTCATCATACCTATCAGCTCATCCTGCCCCGCATGAAAACGCGAATAACCGCTGTTCAAAAATAATATGGGAACAACCGTTTCTTTGGTAGCCCAGAAAATAGGAGATGCTTCCTTCCAGGTATCGGGCTTTTGGCTGTAAGAGCCGCCCAGCCATTCTATATCCGGCGAATCAGGCTTTCTTACCAGGTTCAGCGAAGCCGGTGCCAGGAAGTCAACCACGCCATCAATATCTACAATGGCGTGCACTTTACTGCTTGCTGTAAATACACCCTGTGTTCCTTCAAAATGGGCAAGCCCGTTGGTCAAGCCGGTAAGCGCAGCCAGGTGGCCTCCTGCCGAACAACCTGATATGGCAATGCGATTGGTATCGATCTGGTAAGTGACTGCGTTGGCTTTGATCCAGCGAATAGCCGCTTTGATATTATGTATTGCTGCGGGATATTTAGCCTCCATCGAAAGCTGGTACTCTACCGGTACGGTTACAAATCCCTTTGCAGCCAGCTGTTGCGCCAACGGCACCTGCATATACCGGGTGCCCGATCGCCAGCCACCACCATGTATCATTATAAGAGCAGGGTGCAGTCCTTCACTTTCCGGTTGAAATACATCCAGGTGCAATTCCCTTTTGCCAAAAAGCGTGTGCTCCAGCGTATTGTAAACAAGATTGCGGGTAGCTTTTACATGGGCAGGCAGGCTATCTTTGGCCGGCACTGCCATCGGGTAATTACCTGAGATCTGCCTGTATACGTTATTAACATTATAGCTGGAATCGACAGGTATTTTATGCTGGGCGGTTGAAGCCAGTGAAATGAAAAGCGCTGCGCCAATCGAAAAAAGTTTATACATTATAATTGCTTTAATAAATAGGAAGCCCCCTGAAGTGGCAATCCCGATTAATTAGTATCCCTGGTTTTGAGAAAGATTAGGATTGGCCACCAGCTGTGCCGCTGGTATCGGGTAGACCTTCCTGAACGATTCGGTCTGCCTGGTTTTGAAAGCCCAGGTACCGGTGAAGAAACTACCAAAGCGGATCATATCCGTTCTCCTGCATCCTTCCCAAAGAAACTCCCTGGCCCGCTCGTTCTCGATATCCTGTAAGGTCAATGCGTTCAAAGCTGTGGCATTGCTCCGGTTTCTTACCTGGTTCACCAGCAACAACGCATCAGAAGCACGGGAAGTTCTGAACAAGGCCTCCGCCTTCATCAACAGGATATTGGAGTAGCGCTCCAGCACCAGGTCGTTATCGGCATTGAAGCCGGAGAACGCAGCACCTACCGGTGTATACTTTAAAACCTTGTAGCCTTCATTATCCTGGGCTGCTACAATATCCTTCACCGGCACCAGCACCAATTGTGTACCGTCCGGATAAGTAAGCGGCTTGCCATCCAGGTAAAACTGAGGGCCGTGCTGGATCATCGATTTCCTGATGTCACGATCTTCATACCGGTCCAAAGCAGCCTGTGTTGTACTATAACCATTAGCCGGTGCAAAAGGCAGGTTATATTTTTTCTGATCCAATGCGTTTTGCGTGTATAATATAAACTGGTTATTGCCGGCATTTTTAGTAGGATCTTTAGTGAACGCTGCAATTATTTCTTTTGAAGCGGCCTGCTGGGTTGAAGTGAAATTGTCAATAACGTTGGGCATCAAACTGTATGCACCCGTGTTGATCACCAGGTCGCACATGTCCAATACTTTTTGCCATTGAGCAGTACCGGTATACACTTCGGCATTCAGGTACATATAGGCCAGTGCGGTATACACAGCTTCCTTGGTAAACCTTGGATAATAGGCTGTACGATCCACATCTTTTACCGAAGGCATATCCGCCACAGCCGCCAGCATTTCTGTTTCGATAAACTTGTATACATCAGCACGTGAAGTACTCGGAGGAAGGTTCTTGGGATCAAGCTTCGCAATAGTTACCAGCGGTACATTACCCCAGTTGTCCATAGCAAAGAAATAGCCATAAGCCCTCAGCGCTCTTGTTTCTGCTATCAGGGTCTTCAGGTTATCCTTGTTAGGTGACGACTCCAGGCTTTCGAGCACGGCATTGGCGGTTCCTATTTCCTGGAAGATATTGACCCAGGCTCTCGCTACCGTATTATTATTTACATCCTGCACATGGTTGGTCAGGTCCACATTACTTTGATCAAACCATCCGCCGCTGGCCCTTCCCGGCACAATAAACTCGTCGGTACTGAATTCCTTCATACGCCAGGGATCGCCGATATCTACGTTGTAGGACAGCAGCTGGTAAACACCTACAACAGAGGACAATGCTTCTTCTTCATTCCTGTAATAAGTATCAGGCGAAAGACTTCCGAAAGTTTCTTCATCCAGCTTGGTACACCCTGCACTCAACAGCAGGCAGGTTGCAGCAATCATCGGTAATTTCAAATATTTATACATAACAAACAATCTTATAATGAGTAGTAATGATTAAAAAGTAAGATTTACACCAACACTGAGAGAGCGTGCACGTGGGTAAGCCAGGTAATCGATACCCAACGGAGCCGTACCCGTACCCGACACTTCCGAGTTTACTTCAGGATCAACGCCTGAGTAGTTGGTAAATAACAGCAGGTTTTGACCGGTAAGAAATAATCTTGCAGAAGAGATAAAACTGTTCTTTACATTCACATTATAACTCAAAGACAGATTATCCAGTCTTACAAAGCTGCCATCCTCTATCCACCTGGAAGAGTACTGCTTAGGCGCATCCCGGTTCAGGCCGCTGTTAACTGCAGAAGCCAACACGTTTTTACCGGGCAGGTTACTCAGGTAACTCATATTTGCTGCAGTGAGGTTGAATACATCGTTACCCACCGATCCACGGAACAGAAAGTTGAGCGTCCATCTTTTATAGTTGAATGTGTTAGAGAAACCGAAAATATACTTAGGCTGCGCTACTCCAATAATCGTATCAGCGCCATTATATGCATAAGTTTCTTTGCCATCGGCAATACCACTGAACTGAGGTCCCCAGAAAGTACCTAAAGGCTCACCGGGTATAACCAATTGCGCGAATCTGCCCAGCGATACTGTTCCCTGCAAGGGAGCGATCTGGATATTCTTACCACTGAACTGGTCATTAGACAAGCTCAACACTTTATTGCGGTTGAAGCTGATATTGAAGTTAGACTCCCAGCCAAAATCTGTTTTATCCACGATCACACCGGTGATGCTTACTTCAAGCCCCTTGTTTTGTACGCTGCCTACATTGGCCAGCTGTGTGCTGATGGCACTTGGAGTGGGTACCGGAATTCTCAACAGCAGATCTGTTGTTTTTTTATCATAATAGTCCAATGAGCCCCGAAGTCTGCCGCCAAACAATGCATAATCAATACCAATATCCAACTGTGCGGTCTGCTCCCATTTTAAAGAAGGATTTGCATATTGTTGAGGTAATACCGTAGTAATTCTTTTTCCGCCTACAATATAACCGGTAGTAGTAGCCCCCAGGGTTGTGATCGAATTCAGGTTACCTATTTCCTGGTTACCGGTTAAACCATAGCTTACTCTTAGTTTCAGGTCGTTGATCTTGTCTACATTAAAGAATTGTTCTTTAGATATTCTCCATGCCAAAGAACCCGATGGGAATACACCCCATTTATTGCCCGAGCCAAAACGGCTGCTACCATCACGCCTCACGGTTCCGGTAAAAAGTATCTTGTCTGCGTAGCTATAATTAGCTCTTGCGTAAAAAGATATTAGCTTATTACTTCCCTGGAAAGTAGATACGCTGTTGATAGTACTGGCAGCCTGTAGGCTATACCACTTAAACTCGTCAGACAGGAATCCATTGGCAGCAGTGCGATTGCCATTGTTTAAAAAGTACTGCCAGGAGTAACCCGCTATGGCATCAAGAGAATGATTGCCGAAGGTTTCGTTATAGCGCAATACGGTTTCCAATAATTTACTATAGTCTTCCAGTTTCTGAACGCTGGCTAAACCGCCCAGTCCCTGGCCCAACAAGTTCGCTTTTGCTATATAAGAATTACGGTTAATATTCTGGTTGGTATAACCAATATTGACGTTCACGCTTAATGGTCTTACAATTTTTAAAGTAGTAGAAAGATTTCCTATAAAACGATTATTGGTTAATTCATCCATTACCTGGTCGGAAAACGACACCGGGTTAACACGATAGGGAGGTACATTGTAATAGTTACCGGCCTCGTCTCTTATTGGGTAAGTTGGATTAAACACCATTGCTTCATAGTTCATACTACTGGCGAATTCGCTACCCACAGTATTTGAAACGGGTGACTGCCTGGAGAAGGTTTGACCATAGTTGACTCTCAGGTCGAAAGTCAGCCGGTCTTTAATAGCTGCATGATTAACATTGATCCGTGCATTGGTCCGGGTAAGATCAGACCCGATCATAATGCTCTGCTGATTGCCATGTCCCAATGAGGCACGGTAAGTGGTTTTACCGGAACCACCGGATAGTGAAAGATTATAGTCCTGTAGTACTGCCGTTCTGAATATTTCTTTTTGCCAGTCTGTATTAGCGCCTTTATCATCGATGGTAAGCCCCAGGTCTGCAATCGCTTTCCTGTAGGCATCGGCCGATAATACATCCAGTGTTTTGGCTACTTTGGAAGCACCAAAAGAAGCATTTAATGCAACCATGGGAGAGCCGCCGGTTCCTTTTTTAGTAGTCACAACAATCACACCATTGGCACCACGCGAGCCGTAGATAGCCGTA
>JBCNOR010000450.1:0-4738 GCA_039593785.1 Niabella sp.
GCAGCGCAGCAGGCTCCTGCGGCAGAACCCGAAGCACCGGTCGACCCTCGCAAAGCCGCCGTCGAAGCGGCCATCGCTCGCGCCAAAGCTGCGCTGCAAACAGATGTAGCTATGTGGTTTCAGGATTATCCCCGTGCCATAACTGCATCACAGAATTGCATTACAGAAAGCAAATGCCAGTACGTTAACAATATTTCAGAATGGAAAAGCATATTCCTCGATCCGGCCAACTCCAACGAAGCCATCTTTAACCTGTTCTGGTCGGTAGCAGAAAGAGGCGGCGGTGTGGGTGTTTGCTCCAAGGTAGGATCAGCTTCTAATACCAACCAGTACGAGCCAAGAACATTTATCTGGCAGCGGTTTAAAGAGCGGGTTGACCCGGCAACGCAAAAACCGATGGACGGACGTTTTTGGGCGGTATTTGATACACTTGCATATAATACTGAAGAATTGTATGACGCGGCTGTTGTACAGTTAGGAAAGTATTCGCCCTGGAAGGCAAATGCACCGCAAGGCACCGGTTTTACTTTTCAGGGTAATACCGATTGCAGTGCCGCTATACCTATTTATCGCTTTGCTGATGTAATGCTTTTAAGAGCGGAGGCTTTAGCTCACACAGGCAAATACCAGGAGGCATTGGATATCGTCAATAATATCCGTAAGCGTGTGGGATATACGGTTACTGCAAAGCTTGCCGACTATACGGATGACTTAATGGGAAGTATCGAAAACACCATTCTCAATGAACGGCAGCTGGAGTTGTTAGGAGAGGGTAAACGATGGTTTGACCTGTGCCGGATTGGAAAGATATATGATTATTCGGATAACGGTTATGGCTACCTGAAAACAGTTATGAATCCTATTTTAAGTACAACCACCGGGGGAATCCAGTTCGCAGGGAGCAATATGGGGCGTGTTTTGTTCCCTATAAATTCGGCCGCTTTTAATGCCAACAGAAAGCTACTCGGAGATCAGAACCCGCCTTACGACGAATAAATCATTAGTTAATATTTCAAACTTATATATCATGGGTTATTTAAATGAATGCATTGCCGTAATTATATCAGCTATTATACTTTGCACCGGCTGCAGCAAATTACAGCAGGGGTATGATTACGAAAAGTCATTTTACAATACAGAGCTTAACATGAGTGTAATGGATTTTATGAAATCCCGGCCTGATGCGTTTTCCGGCATGTTGGCTGCAATAGAATATGTAGATCAGGATCCGAAATTTAAAGATGTAAAGGAACTGTATGCCTCCAGTGGTAACACATTTTTATTGCTGCATAACAATGCATTAACCAACCTGGAAGATGGAAACAGTTATTGGGTGATCAATACTGTTTTGGGCCCGGATCCTGCTAATCCTGGCAATATGATCATGATGCGTGGTTCCGACTGGTCGCAATATAGCCGGGATACCATTGCTAATTTATTGCGCTATCATGTTGTTAAAGGAATACAAACCTACTCTACCCTTAATTCTAAACCACGGTGGGTTGAAACCTTTGCTTACAGTGCCAGTAACGATTCGGCAAAAGTCTACCTGTACCTTGAAAATGTAAGAGAGGCCAATCTCCGGATCAATAATTATGCAGGAGTGCCAACCGTGTACAAGTCAACAAATATAGCTGCCAACTGGGTTAATATTGCGCCACGTACGCCCGATCTCCATGCAACAAATGGTGTGGTACATATTATGGGGCGCTGGCTATTTCAACCCACCCGGCAAGCAATTAAAAATAACTAAGTCAGATAAAAAAGCTGTTTTATGAATAAAAGTATCAACTGCTGGTTTGTAACGATTTGTTTAGTGCTGCTTATTTCCTGTAAAAAAGATGCAGATATTCAGATCGAATCGCTGAGTAAATCGGGCGAAGAATTTTACTTCGGAGAAAAAGTACCGGTTTGGGCGGCTACCTCCGGAGATAAAAACGGAATAGGGTATGAATGGTCGGCCACAGGTGGCAGCTTCGACGGTTTTCGAACGCAAAATCTTTTCGAGAACTTATGGATAGCGCCCTCTCAGCCGGGCGAATATACAATTACGGCAAAAGCAAAAAATGGAGGTAGCAATTCTTCGCGCTCCACGTTGATGAAAGTAACACGATATTATTTTGATGAATTTCAAAGCGCCTATACCTTCAATGGAAATGGCTGGTCAACCAGTAATACATCCAACGTACTTAAAAATAATACGGATGCAGCTTTGTCAACAGCCGAAATTACTGCCAGCTCCACCAGTTCCCCTAATATCCGCAGGTCGTTGAATCTTTCTGAGTTAAAGATCCCGTTTTCTATCCGGACAAAAATAGGTTGGAACACCTTTTACAGAGCGGGACAGAATACTTTCATCAGCTTATACTTTGCGCAGCCTGCAAATGTCACCATTCCGTATATAAGAGAGATTCGCTGGGAGTTTCTACCCACTGCTAACCCCGCTACTACCAATAATTACCAGATCCGTTTTGAAACATTTGTACCTGCAACCAATACTTCACAATGGAGCGCGTCCGGTAACACCTTTCCGCTGCCCGGTACCCTGATTGAACCCGTAGCCGGCAGAAGTGCTTTGTTTTCAATGGCAGCAAACCAGCTGAAAAACTTTACTTTCTCGGTAGATAAGGATAATATATTTTCGGCTCATGTAGACGGTACATTATGGTTTACCAGCAATGCTATAAAAGATTGGTTAACGAAGGCTAAGTCGCAGTACCCTGGCTTTGCAGACCCGGTAGCTAAAGAGTTTCGCGTTACTTTTCCTGCCAGGTCAGGTAATACGGGTACTACTATCGTTTTAAAAAGCGTTTATATTAACAATGACGGAACAATACTGCAATAATGAACTAAGAAACGTAATTATTTAACCATTAAATTTTGAAATGAACCGTGCGATGCGTGTTATAGGTGTTGTTTTAATGATATTATTGGCGGGGTATCAACCTGTAAAAGCCCAGCAGTCTGTTCGTATCAGCCAGGGTTGGCAATTTCTGAAGCAAGACCTTGGAGGTATATGGGAGGCGGTACGGCCGGGGAAAGAAGGTAACCCCGAATCGGTACCGCTGTGGACCAGGGTAAGCCTGCCTCATTGTGCCAACGATAAGGATGCAGTAGATCCGGATGTGAATTATTACCAGGGACCTATGTGGTATAAAACACAGCTGGATGTAAAGAATCCTTACGAAGGCGGAAGAATATTGCTGCATTTTGAAGGTGCGGGACAAAAGACCCAGGTGTATGTATATACCACCAAAGTAGGCGGGCATGTAGGTGGTTATGATGAATGGAATGTAGATATAACAGAGGCTGTGGCATTGTTTTTAAAAGATGAAAAATTAGTTCGTGAATTTAAAGGTAAAGTACCGGTGTCTGTCCGTTGCGATAATTCCCGCGACCTGGAGATGATGCCTTCCGATCTTTCTGACTTTAATTTATATGGAGGTTTGTATCGTTATGTAAACCTTATTTATCAGCCATCACTCTACATCAGTGGTATTTATGCCACTCCGGTAGTTGCGGGGGATCATAAGTCCGCGACCGTAAATGTAAAGGTAGGCCTGGAAAATCCCGGCCATTCGGCCATAGCGCAGCTATCGATAAAATTAAAAGATCCGCTGGGCCGGGAAGTTCAAAAGATAGAAAAGCAGGTGCAGCAGCTGGATGGTGATATCGATGCAGGAGATCTGGTGGTTAAAAATCCCGGGCTTTGGAGCACCGACCAGCCCGTATTGTACACGCTGGAAGCCACGGTTAAATCCGGCGCCGTAACTCAAACAACGCAAACCCGTATTGGTTTCCGAAGCTTTGAGTTTGTAAAAAAAGGCCCGTTTTTATTAAACGGCAAAAGATTGCTGTTGAGAGGCACGCACCGGCATGAAGACCATGCGGGGGTAGCGGCTGCAATGACAGCAGATCAAATGCGCGAAGAGATGGTTGCCATGAAGCAAATGGGCGTGAACTTTATCCGTCTTGGGCACTATCAGCAATCGCGGGTGATCCTGGATCTTTGTGATAGCCTGGGCATTTTGGTATGGGAAGAAATTCCATGGTGTCGTGGAGGTCTCGGCGGTCCGGTGTACCAGGAGCAGGGCAAACGCATGTTGCGTAATATGATCGGTCAGCATTATAATCATCCTTCAGTAATTATCTGGGGCCTGGGTAATGAAAATGACTGGCCCAACGATTTCCCGGAGTTTGATCAGCAAAAGATACGTGCTTATATGAAAGAACTGCACGACTTGTCTCATCAGTTAGACCCTACGAGAAAGACCGCTATCCGGCGCTGCGATTTTTGTAAAGATATTGTAGATGTTTATTCGCCGTCGATCTGGGCCGGTTGGTACCGTGGTATTTATACCGAGTATAAAGAGGTTTCAAAAGCTGAATTTGATAAGGTAGATCATTTTCTTCACGTAGAGTGGGGCGGCGACAGCCATGCAGGAAGACATTCAGAAAACCCTGATAAGGCTTTGCAAAATATTAAAACAACCGGCACAGCCGATGAAAGAGCCGGCGATGCCTCCCTGTATGGTGGTGCTGCAAGGGCTTCCAAAGATGGTGATTGGAGCGAGACCTATATATGCAACCTGGTAGACTGGCATTTAAAGGAGCAGGAAACCATGCCCTGGTTAACCGGTACGGCTCGGCGTGGATGGACTGGGCCTTGGCTTCGTACTCGGCGCGCTTGGCTTCGAACTCTGCCTTGTTGCTCTCGGTGGCCGGCACGGCCTTGCCC
>JBCNOR010000451.1:0-4731 GCA_039593785.1 Niabella sp.
GTGCATGTGCAACATGTGATGGCTTCTTCTATAAGAACCAAAAAGTAATGGTTGTAGGTGGTGGTAATACAGCGGTTGAAGAAGCGCTTTATTTATCAATAACGCTTTATACTATCGAGGAAATAATGATCCGTAGCTGACACGCAATTAGGTTCAAAACCTTTGATGATCTCAAAAGGGAAAATGGCTTTAGGCCTGGTTACATGATCTTTACCAGAAAGACCTACGCGATACCCGGCATCACTCATATAATGCACAACACTTTTTAAGCCTTCGTAAACAGGTTTATGATTCTGGTAAGCCCCATGCCTTGCCGGGTACAGTCCCGTGAAAAGTGAAGCCCTGGTGGGCACACACATGGCTTCTGAAGCGATCATCGAATTGAACTTCAAACCCTGCTCAGCTAAAAGATCAATATTTTTTGTAACTATATTTTTTCCGCCATAGCAGCTTAATTGCCTCGAGTCGAGATCATCTGCCATTATGATAATCATATTGGGTCGCTTGTTTTTACTCACCAAGGAGTCTGCTGCATAAGTAAAATTAAACAGCAATACCAGCCCGTTAAACAAAACCATTAATAAATGCTTACGGAAGCGGCACATAGCAATACATTTTAAATTAAAAGGATGTCATAACAATATTATCGCACGATGCGTTCAAAATTACCGTATGAAACAACTACAAGTCTAATCATAAATTGGTTGAATTATCTCAGTATTTCTGAACATATTGGAGGATACCCAACCCTGTTTTCTCAATTTTCTGACGAACTATAAAACTCCTGTGCCCGCATCTGGTCCGGCATCAGTTTCCCGTTGTGCCAGGTAACCGGAACAAGAGCCGGTCTGCAGGTTACCCTGAACTTTTGCCCCATAGCCCCACGTGGATTAAAAAAAGTAGTAGACCACCACGCTCCCCGATCATCCCGGAACAGGTTATTATGCCCGCCCTGTAAAATTGCCGGGTACCTTTTACCATAGGGCCCATAGATATGATCGGCTTCGGCAACCACTACATCATAGCTATGCACTTTTTTAGACCCGCCCGGATTCCCGGTATAGGTAAAGGAGCCGTCATCGCGGGCTACCGACCATACCGTTTGTAACAACTGGTATTTACCATTATATCTGGTAATACATGCGCCTTCTATATATGGCTCCGGTTCATAGGGTGTTTCCTTCAGTAATTGAAAGGGTTCGGCAATATCGCTTAAATCGGGTTTCATTTTGGCAATGTAATGATTATGCCCTACCAGGTATACGTCACCATTATCATCTTCAAAAGCCCCGAGGTCGATATTCGCAAAGATGGCTTTTTCCTTATTGCCCTTTATATTCTGATAAGGCCCTTCGGGCTTTCCGCTCCTGCTTTCCAGTACAAATGATCCGCCGCCTCCATTTAAACAGGCGATCAAAAGCCATTTCTTTTTTGACTTAATATAATGCAGTTCAGGCGCCCACACAGCCCTGTAAATAGAATCAAGAGGATCGCCGTTAACAGAACGGGCTCCAGGTGTAACCGGCTTTCCCTTCTTTTGCCAGGAAGCTGCGTCTTTTTCAAATGACCATATCAAACCCAGGCTATCCCATTTCCGGAGGTCTTTCGATCGCCAGAGATATAGTCCGTCGTTATGATCCCAGCAATGGATCTGCCCGGGAAAATACCTTCCCGGGGTTGCCGTAGTACCGGTCATATAATAATAACCGTCCGGACCTTTCATTACATAAGTATCCCTCATCCAAACATCAAGAACCGGCTGAACTGATTCAGGAACCGTTAGTGCCTTATTTCCAACAGGAGCCATAGCATCGCTATAAGCCATAGCCGGTTGTGAGGGCGCCTGCCCCTGAACCTTTAAAAAATGACCTGACAATGCCAGGCCTGTGATCAAAATTCTTCCGGCAACTGACATTATGAAATAACTAATCCGGTTGTTTATATGCGACTTATGACTGTACGCAACATGCATGGGGCCTGTGTTTTAAGGGGTTTCATCATCTTATTTGGAACACATCCGAAAAATTCATTTCGGTAAAGCCTGCCGTTTTAACGGCAATGCGGGCGTACAAGTGCGGATGTGGCGTAAAAGTAACGGCATTAAGCGCATGGCTTAGATGGATTGTTTTCGAAAGATCAAGATTGGTTCCTGCAAGCGATCCGTTAGGATCGGGATTTTGCTGGCTGGAGGGATTCACATTGATGAGGTTATCCACCAGCTGTGTTTTTCCTACTACCAGGTATACCCGCTCCAATTGCCTGCTTACGGATTGCCTGTTGATTTTAAAGGACGCTTTCAAAGAATCATTGACCACTGAAAAACTAACATCGCTTAATGTAAAATAAGGGGTAACGGGAACATCGAGAGTGGTTGCCCCGTTTATTCTAACAGGAATCGTATCTGTATTATTTTCCCAGGGACCATTGCCTGAAACTCTTATCAACTGATACGCTCCGTCATATAAAAGGGAAGCAAAAGTACCATCTTGCTTTACATTTACATTGATGGGATTCCGCAATTCAAAGCCGGGCTGGTAGAGCTGAAGTACACTGATACCCTGGCGGATAAAGAGAGGTTCTCCATTGAAAGTAATGCGGCCTGTAAGCATTGATCCCGGCGGCTCATAGTTATCTTTCTCACAACCCAATAAAACAACTATTGCAATCAAACAAATATATAATAGCGCTTTCATAATCTTTAATGGAATGGATTTTTAATTAATAATGGATTAGCATTGATGGCCCCTGGTGGAATCTGAGAATAGTAGTTACCCATTCTGAAATTTCTTGGCTGTGTAAACCTGGGCGCCACTCTTTTAACAAAAACATACTTATTATGCCTGGCTGGATCGCCGGGTCTTACCACCCGGTAAGGCCATAGCGCGTAAGCAAGGGTAGTTTCAGTTTGGCGGCTACCGTTGAATACCACGTGAGAAAGTCTCCAGCGTTTCAGGTCCCAGTAGCGTTGCTCTTCAAAAGCCAGCTCTACCTGGAACTCCCGCCTGATGATGTTCATGTTTAAGGAATTGAGACTATTGGGACCAAAGCCTGCCCTTTCCCGAACCTTGTTAATATAACCAAGCGCTTCAGATTCCTGATTTAATTCAAAAGCAGCTTCAGCAGCTATTAACAATATGCCGCCGAGGCGATAGCGAATCCACCAGACATCGCTGCCCTGGCCGGCCTGGCCCGAACCGGGTCTTGGATCTACATATTTACGAAGAAAAAAACCGGTGTTGGTTACGTTGGCTGCATTCGGTTGAGGTCCGTTAGCCGCTACCAGTAGCCCGCCATCCGTGAATGTACTGTTAAGGGTGGAGGAAGTTCTTTCTACATACCTGTTGGTGGCTGTATTCCACTCCATAACACCGGCCTGGATCTCAACTCTTTCACCCCTGAAAGTTGAATTGGGTGTGATCACCGTACCAAACATGCGCGGATCTTTACCTGCAAATATATCTTCGGGCTTGTCATAATAAATATAATCAGCGCCATTGGCCGTATTCGTTCTTAAAGCTCCCGGGGTTCCGTCAATACGCTCAAAAGCCTCCACCAGGTTCAGGGTTGGAACCAAACCCGTACTGCCTGTGGCGTTTTCTCTTAAAGAACGCGGAATATTCTCAACTGTAAAACTGTGATACTTGCCCTCCAGCGTGTAATCCAACGCCCATATCACCTCGGGGTTACCGTCTTTTTTGGTAAACAGGTCGTAAAAGTTCTGGGCTTTATCGGCATTGGCGTTGTATAAAGAATAGGGGCCATTGTTAATAATTTCTTTTGCCGCCGCTAAAGCCTGTGTATAATACCCGTTAGCCTTATCTGCAGCAATTCCCACTTCGCCGCCCGTAGTTTGAATAGGCTCTACAAGCTGGTTGTTGTACCTGGCGATGGATGCTGCATACAACATGGCCTGCGCTTTCAAAGCCAGCGCGGTCCATTTATTAGCACGGGTTTTACTGGCAGCCGTTTGAGGCATCTGGTCTTTAACAGCGTCCAGCTCACTGGCAATAAAGTCATAAATACCACTTTCGGTAGCTCTCGGCTCTTTCATATCCTCCACACTTTCAGGCCCGGTGTACTGATACGTTTTTAGTATGAGCGGTACACCGCCCATGCTACGTACAGCAAGAAAGTATACATAGGCTCTTATAAACCGGGCTTCAGCTAAAAGCTGCATTTTATCTTCAGCCTCCATCACATTAGCAAGCTCCAGCTTTTCCACAAAAAGGTCCACATCCCTTATTAATTCATAGGGCCAGAACTGTTTATCCGTGTAGGGATAATTAACACGAGTGTTCCTAAGGTTGTTATTGCCGAGGCCGCCCGACCACATGGCTTCGTCCGTATCAGTGGGAGACAATAAGCCACCTTCAAAACCGCCTGTTGGCTGAATCCGGTTATAAAGGTTGGCCAGTACAGCCAACGCCAGCTTGGGATCGCTCCATACCTGGTCATCTAAAAGAATATCTGTGGGCTCGCGCTGTAAAAACTTTTTACATCCGGTAAGCGGAGCCAGTATCACTATCGTGAAAACGATGAAAACAAACTTCGTTTTAGTATTCATTGCTATTAAGTTAAAAAGTTAGGTTTACGCCGAAATTGATGACCCTCACTGAAGGGTATTGCAGACCGGTATTTAACTGTGTTTCGGGGTCAATATCGATATCGCCGGTATTATCAAGAGAAAACAGGTTCAGGCCGTTCACATATATTCTTGCGTTGCTTATTTTC
>JBCNOR010000452.1:0-4717 GCA_039593785.1 Niabella sp.
GTCCTCATTCTTGCAGGCAAAAAAAATCAGCAGCAACAAACAGCCGGTAAAAATACGGTTATACATATAATAAGGTTTGGATAGTTCTTGTAAATCACTATTGTCCTACAAAAATTCATGCCATAAATAGCATTGGCATAAATGTTGGAAACCGCGACGAAATTACAACGGGCTGCCTTAATTTTATTCCTCTAAATCGTTTTTTTGTTAATCAATTTCATGAAGTATAATGTTTCCCGTAGTGCCGGCTTACATCAATCACTATTAGGCCATGATCGTATGGTTATTCGTTATCTTGTAAACAGCCTTTGGCTTCTGGTTTCTTTTTGGGCAAAAGCGCAGGATACACCTTTAGATTCCACTTCCGCATTGGCAGAGGATACTGTTTACGCCAGAGGACGCGTTTTTGCGGCGGCTACGCCGGTTATGAGGAGCCGGGAACGGTATCCACATTTTGAAAAAACTTCCTTTCTTGCAGGTATTAATACTATACCTGGTGTTAGAATGGAAGAACGCTCTCCAGGAAGCTACCGGCTTAGTATGCGCGGCAGTGCCTTGAGATCTCCTTTTGGGGTTAGAAATATAAGAATTTACTGGAATGATATTCCGTTAACTGATCCCGGAGGAAACACGTATTTTAATCAATTGGCTTTTAATAATATTACTGAAATGACCATTGTGAAAAGTACGGCAACTGCTAACTATGGCGCGGGTTCAGGCGGGCAGGTACTTATTACCAATCTTCCGGCAAGGCAAAAAGAAGCATCACTTGAGTTGATTGGCGGCAGTTATGGTTTAAAGACTTTGCTAGCGTCAGTAACATTCACTGGAAAAAAAACAAAAAGCAGGATGAGTTATGCGCATAACGAGGCAGATGGTTACCGGCAGCAATCTGCTATGAGGCGCGATAATTTTTCCTGGGTTACCGATGTAAAGCTTTCCGCCAAACAGCAGTTGGTTGCCAATGTGCTTTTGACAGATATGTACTATCAAACGCCGGGAGGCCTCACGCTTTCTGAGTTCAAAAAAGATCCACGCGCAGCCAGACCTGCTAGCGGTGCATTCCCTTCAGCAACGGAAGCTAAGGCGGCTATTTTTCAAAAAAATATAACAGCAGGAATTACCTATAAGCATCAGCTGAGTAAGTTCTTCTCTAATAATACTACTATGTATGGCGCTTATAGCCGTATTGAAAACAGTGCCATCAGAAATTATGAAATACGAAATGAGCCTCACTGGGGGTGGAGGTCCGTTTTTAAGATGTTTAAGACTTTTAGTAACGGAAGTAGCCTGGATTGGCAAACTGGGGGAGAGCTTCAATCAGGCCTTTTCAACGTAAAAGTGTTTGGCAATAGAGCAGGGGTTGCCGATTCGCTGCAAACCAATGACGATGTAAATACTGTTCTGTATAATGTTTTTTCGCAGGCTGCATTTACCACACATACCCAGTGGGTGTTTGAGGCTGGGTTGAGTTATAATAAAAGCAGGATCGCGTTCAAAAGATTAAGCGATTACCCTGTTTTTAAGCAGCCTTTTTCTTTTAGTAATGAAGTAGTGCCGCGTCTGGGAATTTTAAAAAGATGGAGGAGCGGCTATAATGTTACGGCCATTGTTTCTAAAGGATTTTCAGCACCAACTATCGCAGAGCTCCTGCCCTCAACCGGTATTGTAAACACGACATTGCAGGCGGAAACGGGGTGGAACTACGAATTGGTATTTAGAGGCCAACCTATTTATGGACTGGATATTGACGCATCGTTGTTTACCTTTAAACTGAAGGATGCCCTTGTGCAGAGGCGTGATGAAGCTGGTGCTGATTATTTTACCAATGCCGGAGGTACCAGGCAGAATGGTATTGAGGTTAACGCTTCGTATAAGTACATAAGATATGCCAATTCTATTTTCGAAGACGGCAAATTAACAGCGGGCTACGCACATAGTTACTTTAAGTACGTTGATTTTATAAAAGACAATACTGATTTTTCGGGCAAAGCACTCCCCGGTGTTCCCCGCAACACACTGTCGCTATTGGCAGATGTGTATTTCAAAAATAAATTTTATCTGATCAGTTCTTACTATGGCGCATCTTCCATTTTTCTAAATGATGCTAATACGGCCGCCGCAAAACCTTATCATCTGTTCACTGCCAAGGTTGGTTATATAATTGGTTTAAAAAAGACAACAATAAATGTTTATATGGGAGCCAATAATTTACTTAACGAAACCTATAGCCTGGGAAATGATATTAATGCTGCGGCAGGCAGATACTATAATGCCGCCCCACGCAGGAATTATTATGCGGGAGCGGCATTCTCACTAACGAAATAAAGTTACCTGAAAGTAGCAACCGCCATGTTAGCGGCTTCATATGCCATTTTCTGGTTATAGGTAAGGGTAATGCTTTTGATGTTGATAAGGTCTACGATAGTACCTACAAAGCAAAGGCCTGCCGTGAAAAAGTATAATATACCCAGCCCGATATCCCCTGTAATGATCCGGTGTATACCGGCAAAGCCAACAAACCCCACCAGTGCAAGTACCAGCATCAACGTGCGGTCCCTCCTTTTACCCTGGAATATAGCCAGGAAGGTTTGTTGTTGTTGTTCGGTCATATTTTGAGAGAGTTGCATGATCGTTGCCATCTCGTCGTATTCCATATCAGGGAACATTCTTAAAAGTTGTTGCTGGTCCATAGTTGTTTGTTTTGTTGATTGTATATATTGCTTTGCAGCTTTGATAAAAAATGATCAGGGTTGCGGGAATACCTAAAATATGTTCCTGTACCGATTTTTGAAATTCAAAATGCAGGGCATAGTGAATAGCATGACCAAGTCCGCAGCCCGGGCACCAGGTGAATCCCAGGTTTTTTAAAATGCAAAGCGAGGTGGAATTGTCTACTTTCATGACTCCCAACAGTATCAGTGCACCGTTCCAAAGAATCACCTCGCTATATTTTCTTAAAAACCTGAGCATTGCGCTTTAAAATTATAACACAAAATTAATCGCTGCAGGCCCGGCGGCATAGTGCTGGTCGGTGAATTGTGACTAAATGGCGGTGAACTGTGAATTGGAAATGGTAAGGCGAGGGAGTGCAGAGAACAATTATACGAATAGAGGACAGGCCATGAACTATCAACCATGAACTATCCTCTATTGGTAATATACAACCGGCTTAAAAAATCTACTTTCTAAGCGCCCATTTGATCATTTCTTTCCAGGTAGGTTTTTTGCCATACATTAAAATACCCGTACGGTATATTTTCCCCGCAAACCATACCATAAAGAGAAAGCTGGCTACCAATAAAATCATGCTTAATGCCAATTGCCAGTAAGGCACTGTTCCCGGTACGCCATACGCTACGCGGGCCATCATTACAATAGGAGAGGTAAATGGAATGATGCTGGTCCAAACCGCTACAGGACTGGTGGGGTCTTTCATGGCTATTGTAAGCATGAAAATGGCGAAAATGATAATAAGGGTTATGGGGAAAGATAGGGACTGGGCTTCTCTTACATCCTCGTTTACTGCGCTTCCTACTGCTGCGTAAATGGAAGAATAAAAGAAAAATCCGCTTAAGAAGTAAAATGCAAACAGGCTCAGCAGTAACCCCATATTTACGCTGGTAAATACCTTTTGGGCGCTCTGCACCATTTCGCCCATAGAAGGATTGGCTTCAACGGCTGCTTTACTCACGTTAAAGATGATAAAAACAAATGCAATCCAAAGTAAAAACTGGGTTAAGGCTACCAGCGCAATTCCTACTATTTTACCTAACATGAGCTGAAAGGGTTTTACAGAAGATACCATCACTTCGGCAATGCGATTGGTTTTTTCCTCCATTACACCCATCATTACCTGAGAGCCATAGATCAGCAGAATAAAATAAACGAGGAAGCCGGCAGCATAGCCAATGATCATAGCGAATGTACCATTTGAGTTTTTGTCTTTCAGGTTTTCAGCCGATACGTTCAAATGACTGCCCGTCAGGGTTTCGCGTTTTTGCATGTCGATACCCAGCTCTTCGTACTTGATGTCGTTCCAGATATTATTAAGCTTTGATTGCACTTCAGAAATAGCTCCGAGGGTCCTGTTGGATTTAACTGAAATATTTCCGGGGGCCTTATCAACCATAATATTGGCCGGAATGACAACATAGCCATCATAACCCTTTGTTTCAAAGTTTTCAGATAATTGTTTAGGGTTGTCTTTTACCAGCGTCAGCACATTAGACTTGCCGGTTTCATTGGCATCTGCAATTTTTGCAGCTGTAAATTTACCTGAAGAGTCAATTACCGCAATTTTAAGTATGGTCGAAGATTTGGCGCCGATATATGAGGTACCGAATATCAATCCCAGGTATAATAAAGGAAATAACAGGGTAGATATAATGAAGGTTTTCTTCCGTACACGGGTTAGAAACTCGCGTTGTATAATCAAGAATGTTTTGTTCATGAGTAGTGTTTGGATATTAATTATCAATTTCCTTGAAACGGCGGGCTAGTGGCGTGCCTTCTACCTGCCGGATAAAAATGTCATTAAGGCTCGGTAGTATTTCATTAAAGGATTCTATCAGGATTCCTTTTGATAAAAGATATTGCAGCATTTCATTATTAGTTCTGCCATCTCTTTTCTGAACAATAATGCTGTTGCCGGTAGTTCCTTTAATAGCAAAGACTTCGTTGTCCTCCAGGTGTACATTGTTTTCTGCAAAGGCTA